>JAAVIF010000041.1:0-15708 GCA_014799365.1 Oscillospiraceae bacterium | reverse complement strand
TTCTGTGAACNTGTGAACNTTTNNNNAAATCAGCTTACATCTATTAAATCAAGGTAATGACTTCCGTANNTGGATATAAAGTCCTTTCTTGCCGCAAGATTGTCGCCGAGAAGCATATCGAACATTTCCTGTGTTGCTTCAACATCCGAGGGCATGACNTTGATAAGCCGTCTTGTNTCGGGATTCATNGTGGTNANNGACATCATNTCAGGCTCGTTTTCGCCGAGNCCCTTTGAACGCTGTATTGTNTATTTCTTTCCGTCAAATCCGCTTATGATACGNTTTTTTTCCGTTTCNGTATAAGCAAANAANGTTTGATCCTTACATTCTATCTCNTACAGCGGAGATTCCGCGATATANACATANCCCTCTTGGATCAAGGTAGGNGTAAGTCTGTACAGCATAGTCANAATAAGNGCTCTTATCTGATAGCCGTCATAGTCCGCATCGGTACAGATAACGACCTTGTTCCACCGCAGATTTTCAAGAGAAAAATTGGANAGCTCCTTGTTNGCCTTNCTCTGNACCTCCACGCCGCANCCGAGAACCTTTAACAAATTTGTAATGATCTCGCTTTTNAANATCTTATCGTACCCCGCCTTAAGGCAGTTTAANATTTTACCTCTTACNGGCATTATGGCTTGATACTCNGAATCTCTGGCAAGCTTTACCGANCCCATTGCNGAGTCGCCCTCCACAATATACAGCTCNCGNTTGGAAATATCCTTGCTTCGGCAGTCAACGAATTTTTCAACGCGGTTGCTGAGNTCAATGTTTCCCTCNAATTTCTTTTTAAGGTTCTGCCGCATTTTATCGGCGTTTTCNCTTGANCGCTTGTTGACAAGCACCTGCTCNCATATCCTTATNGCTTCGTCNGGATTTTCGATAAAGTACACCTCAAGNTTGTGCTTTAGCCAATCCGACATGGCTTCCTGTATGAATTTNTTGTTTATCGCCTTTTTGGTTTGGTTTTCATAGCTTGTCTGAGTGGAAAAGTTNGAGGAAACGAACACNAAGCTGTCCTCAACNTCGCTGAATGTNATCTTGCTTTCGTTTTTCTGATACTTATTGTTGTTTTTCAAATAAGCGTCGATCTGATACACAAAAGCCTGTCTTACCGCNTTGTCGGGNCTGCCTCCGTGTTCCAGCCAGCTTGAATTNTGGTAATGCTCNATAAGCCGTACCTTGTTGGAAAACACAAAGGCGGCTTTAAGCTTTACCTTGTATTCGGGCTTATCCTCACGGTCACGTCCCGTNTTCTGCGCCTGCCAGTGCTGAGGTANNGTCANAGCNTTTTCCCCNACCANCTCGTCAAGATAATCGTCTATACCGTTTTCGTAGCANAAAACATGCTCCTCAAANTCNCCCTCGGACACTTCTTTNCTGAAAATAAACTCCAAGCCGTCGTTTACGATAGCCTGCCGTCTGAGTACNTCAAAAAAGTANTCGTCNGAAATNTCGATTTGNGTAAAAACGTCCAGATCGGGCTTCCATTTTGTCCTTGTACCCGTAACTCCCGAAGACTTTTTCTTGATAAAGCCCTTATCGTTTTCGTTTAAGGTGATGTTAAAGCCCTTTTCAAAGCTTAANGNGTACTGCCANGTGCCGTTATCGCTGACTACCTCCATNTANTCGGAGGAAAACTGAGTAGCGCACAGACCCAAGCCNTTNAAGCCAAGCGCAAANGAATANTTNTCNCCGCTGTTGTTGTCATACTTNCCNCCTGCGTACAAGGTNCANAACGCCAGCTCCCAGTTATATTTCTCCTCNTTTTTNTTGTAATCNATAGGTATNCCTCTNCCGTTATCNANNACCTCNATGGANTNATCGAGAAATTTTGTTATAANNATTTTTTTTCCGTANCCCTCGCGGGCTTCNTCAATGGAGTTNGAAAGAATTTCAAACACCGAATGCTCGCAGCCCTCTATTCCGTCCGAGCCGAAAATAACCGCGGGTCTTTTTCNTACCTGATCNGGTCCTTTTAANGANACTATACTGTTATCGCCGTAATTATTGTTTGCCATTAAATAAACTCCGTTTTCTTTGTCTGAGGTTTTTCCTCTTAAATCAAATGATACTCAATTTCTTTGCGCTGTATTACTGTGTTATTACACACTGTCTTTAACGCAATTATAAACATTATATCACAAAAAAAATTTAATTACAAGTTTTTAAAAGGATTTTTTGTTTATACTGTTTATACGATCATATACACATATTATACATATCATTCCGCAATACTCCCAAACTTTTGCCAATCTGCATAAAATTTAAAAAAAACCCATTTTTTTCTTGACAATTTTAGTATATTAAATTATAATAGTTATTGGCAGTTTTTTATAAAAGACGTTTTAACGTCACTATACGCTCGTTTTTTTGAGCTGTATTCACAATAAACGTATACGGATATACGGATTTTTAGAATACATGTTCTTGACGGCAGAAATTATTTGGAGGCAACTAATAATGAGAGTTTACAATTTTAGCGCAGGTCCGGCAATGTTACCGGAAGAGGTTCTTAAAAAAGCGGCAGACGAAATGCTTGAATACGGCTCTTCGGGTCAGTCGGTAATGGAAATGTCCCACCGTTCAAAAGAGTATCAGGCAATTATCGACGCGTGCGAGGCTTCCCTGCGTGAAGTGATGAATATTCCCGACAACTACAAGGTGCTTTTCCTTCAGGGCGGTGCTTCCATGCAGTTCGCAATGATTCCCCTTAACCTTATGGTAAAGGGAAAGGCCGACTTTGTTGTAACCGGACAGTGGGCTACAAAGGCATACAAGGAGGCTCAGAGATTCGGAACGGCTAACGCGGTTGCTTCCTCTAAAGATAAAACCTTCTCTTATATTCCCGAGCTTGACGAAAGCAAATTTGACAAGGACGCGGATTACTTCCATATATGCCTTAACAACACAATTTACGGAACAAAGTTCCCCAAGCTTCCCGAAACGGGAAATGTTCCTTTGGTAGCGGATATGTCCTCATGTATTCTTTCCGAGCCTGTTGACGTAAGCAAATTCGGTCTCATCTACGCGGGTGCGCAGAAGAATATGGGTCCTGCGGGTCTTACCGTTGTTATCATTCGCGAGGACCTTATACGCGAGTTCCCCGAGAACAGCAATGTTCCCACAATGCTTCAGTACAAAACTCACGTTGACAACGGCTCAATGTTCAATACCCCTCCCACCTATGCTATTTACATTCTCGGTCTTGTTCTCGAATGGATAAAGAGCAAGGGCGGCTTACAGGCAATGAAGGAGATAAACGAAAAGAAAGCTAAGGTTATCTACGATTTCCTTGACGGCAGCAAGATGTTTAAAGCAACCGTACAGGGTGCGGACCGTTCTCTTATGAATATTCCTTTTGTAACTGGCAATGATGAACTTGACGCTAAGTTTGTTGCGGAAGCCAAGAAAAACGGCTTTGTTAATATCAAGGGTCACCGTTCGGTAGGCGGCATGCGCGCTTCTATTTACAACGCTATGCCTATCGAGGGCTGCGAAGCTCTGGTTAAATTTATGGCAGAGTTTGAAAAGAACAACTAAGCGGAAAGGAAGCATTATAATATGTATAATATTCAAACATTAAATAAAATAGCCGCCTGCGGCACCGATTTAATGGATAAGTCCAAATACAGTATCGGAGAAGACATTGCGAATCCCGCCGCTATACTTGTACGCTCCGCTTCCATGCACGAAATGGAGCTTGGCGACGATCTGATCGCTATTGCAAGAGCGGGCGCGGGTACAAACAATATCCCCATTGACAAGTGCAGTGAAAAGGGCATCGTTGTTTTCAACACTCCCGGTGCAAACGCAAACGCGGTTAAAGAGCTTGTTTTAGCGGGACTTCTGCTTTCCAGCAGAAGGATTCCCGCCGCAATAGATTGGGCAAAAACTCTTAAGGGCAAGGGCGACGAGGTTGGAAAGCTTGTTGAAAAAGGCAAGAGCCAGTTTGCGGGTCCAGAGCTTAAGGGCAAAAAGCTTGGCGTTATCGGTCTCGGTGCGATCGGCGCGTTGGTGGCCAACGCCGCCGTTAATCTCGGAATGGATGTATACGGTGCCGACCCCTATCTTTCCGTTGTAGGCGCGCTTCACCTTTCAACAAAGGTTAAATATGTAAAATCCAACAAGGAAATTTTTGAAAGCTGCGATTATATTTCCATCCATGTTCCCTTGACTGCCGATACTAAGGGTATGATCAATGCCGAAACTATCGCCACAATGAAAAAGAACGTTCGTATCCTTAACTTTGCCCGCGGAGATCTGGTTGACGATACAGCCGTTATCGAAGCACTTAAAAACGGAGGTATGGCGGCTTATGTTACCGACTTCCCCACCGACGCTCTTATCGGTGTTGAGGGTGTTATCGCACTTCCCCACCTCGGTGCTTCCACTCCCGAAAGCGAGGATAACTGTGCGGTAATGGCGTGCAATCAGCTTATGGACTATATCGAAAACGGCAATATCACCAACAGCGTAAATCTTCCCAATGTTTCCATGGCTATGGCAGGCAACGCTAAGGTATGTATTATTCACAGAAATGTTGAGGGACTTATCAATAAGATCTCCGCAGTAACAGCCGAGGCTAAGATCAATATCGAAAACATGGAGAGCAAGTCCAAGAAGGATTACGCTTACACCGTTCTTGATGTTAAAGGCAAAACCGACGGATTGGCTGAAAAATTTGAGGCTATTGACGCGGTTTTGGGCGTTCGTATTATTAAGTAACACATTATAAAAATAAAGACTGCTGTTTTGGCAGTCTTTATTTTTATAACCATTTTTTTAGAGTAAAGTATACTTTATATTATTCTCCCACAAGCAGCTCTCTCGGAGCGATCCTTTTTACTCTTAAGGACATCAGACAAGCGGCAGCAAACGCAAACAAGATCAATCCTATTCCCGCAATTATACTGAAGCCCACAGGCATAGCAAAGGTACATTTAACTATCCCTATTCCGCTGAAAAATAAAGATAACAGCGGATTGATGATCTGTGAGCTTATGAAAATTCCCACTGCCCCGAAAATTATTACCGACGGCATAAAGCTCATTGCGGTCTGTAAGATAAGCTGTTTTGTTGTAAAGCCAAGTGCCTTTAAAATGCCATAATCACGTTTTTTACTGTTAAGAAGAGTTCTTACCAGCAGATACATTACAAATATTATTACAATACAGCTTAATATCAGAACTGCCGCAACGATAACCGTCAGCAGCGAAACATACATACTGCCCGTTCCCTCTATAATTGAAAAATAATTAAGGGTAGCGTTTATGCTGCTGCCGAAACTCTCCGACACCCGGCTGTTGAAATCGTCTATATCCGTATCCTCAGTGAGATTTATACAATACCCCACATCTTGGAGACCGCCGATTTTTTCGTATCCCTCACGGGTAAGCATACAGTCCTTTCCCAGATTATTGCTGACTTGACACAATCCCGAAATTATATATTTCCGCTCATTTTCTCCAAGCTTAAGACTGATTTCATCGCCCACATCAAGTGCTGTTTCCTTAGCGTATTTTGCGGCAATTACGGTCTCATTGTCGTATTTTGGAAAACGCCCCTCAATAATAATGCTTTGATTATTCATTTTTGAAAAATCATCGGAAACAGTCACAACCAAAGAAACGCCGCCAACATGTCCCAGCGTATTTTGTGTGTATTGATAAATTTTTTCCACACGGCTGTCCGATTCCATTGCATTAAGAAATTCATTTTCCGCGTCAATACTGATATTTATAAGAGAGTCCGCGGTTTCTCCCGCAAACAAATCTATAAACGGCTGCATATCAATGATCGCATTCTCGAACACAACTCCCGAAAATACGAGAATAAGAGACAGCACAAGCATTGTGATACACATCGTAATATTTTGCTTCAATACCGAGAAAGCGGTTTTCAGCGCAAGCGCGATATTAAGCGGTGCTGTTGTTCTGTCCAGCGGAATGTGGTTCTTTTTAAAGCTGTGGGTTGCGATCCCTTGACGAAGCGCGGTTATCGGTTCGGTTTTTTTAATTCTTTTTGCGGAGCAGTATACCGCCGCCGTCACCGCTCCGACAATAAAAAATATTGTTATCAGGCAAGGGAGAGGAAGAAATTTAACCGCGTACGGAATACCCGTTTGCGCGATCATCATCTCGTTTACGGCGGGGAAAATACAGTAAGACAGCGATATTCCCACAATCACGGTAATAAGCGCAATTCCCGAAAATTGTGTTATTAACGCGGCAATAAGCTGACGGCTTGTATAACCGATAGCCTTCATAGCACCTAAATTCCGCATATCCTCCCGAATATAATTTATTACATTCGATGAAATTACCACAATTGCGATCAATGCTGTCAAAAACGCCATTACGCTCACAATTGCCGAACAAATCATCTTGGAAACATATCGGGATACGGTAATCATTTCGTAATAATTGCTTATAATTCCAAGCTCGGGAAATTTTTCGTCAATTTGTTCTTTCAGCATCACCTCAAAGCCTTCACCCTGCATTTTATCCTTTATACGTATGGAAATGCAGGTGGATTTCGGTACGCTCGCTTTTTCGGAAAGCTCCTCAAATTTATCCTCCGTCAATAAAAATGCCAACATTGCGCAATTGTGACTGCCCAACATTGTGGTGTTAAAAAATCCGCAGACGGTGTACTTGACTTTTTCGCTTCCAAGAGTAATTTCGATCATATCACCGACAGAATAATTATCTCCCGTTCCGTAGAGCATAGGCAGGTAAATTCCGCTTTTGAAGCTGCCCTCCTCGGTAATTTCAAATTTTCCCACGTTTCGGGAAAGCGCGGTTTCCTTTTCCAGCATAACAAAATGCGATGTAACTTCTCCGCCGCCGTACGAAAGCGAGCCGGATGTACAAAACGCGTCTGTTATATCGAATTCCGTTACATTCGAGGAAGCCTTGAGAGTATCGGAAATATACTCTCTGAAATTTTCGCTGTCGGTAAAAGCCGCAAGAGTAACATGTCCGTCGTTTAACCTGTCATGATAACGGTTGAAATTTTCCTTGTAGTCCATGGCTAACATAAGCCACAGATTCATCATCAAAGACGACAGTAAAACCAATACGACAATAGCGGCGGTCTGTCCTTTTGCCTTACGTATATTTGAACGCGCAAGCAGTAATTTTCTTCCCATATTACCACCCCATTTTTGTTAAAAAATCCGATAGCTTTTTGTGACGTTCTTCATCATTTGGTCTATATTTTCCCAAATCACACTCACCCAAAACCGAACCGTCCTTTAAGTACAAAATGCGGTTTCCCCTGCGTGCGGAGCGCATATCGTGCGTCACCATAACAACGCTTTGACCCTGCTCGTTAAACTTTGTCAGCGTGTTTAAAACGTCAAGACCCGTTTTTGAGTTCAGCGCACCCGTAGGCTCGTCGGCAAAAAGTATTTCGGGAGAATTGATAAGCGCGCGGACAATACCCACCCGCTGCGCCTCGCCGCCCGAAATCTGCGTCGGAAATTTACGCTGTGTTTCCTCGGAAATATCCACGGCTTTAAACAGCTCCTTTGCGCGGGAAACAACCGACCTTTTATCCTTGCTTACAAGCAGTCCCGCGGCAAGAACATTGTCTTTAACGCTCATTGTGTCGATCAGATATATCTGCTGAAACACGAACCCGCAATGCTCCCTGCGGAATACCGCCAATCCGTCCGAATTCAAATCGGAAATGATCTTTTTGCCGAATGTGATTTTACCGAGAGTAGGGGTGTCCATTCCCGAAAGAGCGTATAAAAGCGTAGATTTTCCCGCTCCCGACGCACCCATAATTACGGTAAAATCTCCTTTATACAGCTCCATGTCTATGTTTTTCAGAACGTGCTGCATAGCTCCTCCGCTTGAAAAGCTTTTGCTTAACTGTTCGGTTTTCAATAATATTTTTTTCATGCAAAAAACCTCCTTTGCACGTTCCATTATACCGTTTTAATTCTTAAACGTCTTTAAGCGATCCTTAAATATTTATTAAACCAATCCCATTTTAACCTGACGTAATACCCACAGGTTAAAATGGGATTGCACCCTAAACACTAATCCCATATTTTAAAAAGGGATTAGTATTAAACATTACCGCTTAGAGGGATATATACCGTAATTTTTAATCCGCTTTGTCCGTTTTCAACGGTAAGCTCTCCGTTCATTTCTTTCATAAAGCAGTCGGAAATATAAAGCCCCAGTCCCGCGCCCTCAATACCCTTAACATTGCTTCCGCGCTTGAATTTTTCTTTAAGCAGCGGCAGCTCCTCCTCTTTTACACCACCGCCCAAGTCCTCGATCTCAACGGAAAGAAAATTGTTTGTTACGAATATTTTTACATATATTTCAGTGTTTGCGTATTTATATGAATTTGCGAAAATATTGTCAAAAACCTGCTGTAATCTAAGCCTGTCGGCAAAAATCAGACATTCGGGAATATCGGGAATTTGAGCATAATGAAAATAATCAGCACTTTCAAGCATATCATTTATCACGCCGCTTTCCAGATCGGCAGGAACAACGGAAAGCTGCTGCAATTCCTCTAAGGTAGCGGAAAAAAGGTTTGTTACAAGTGTGTTTATCTGATCCGCCTTGCGAATTATCCGAATATAGTTATTACGCACTGTATCGCTTTCCGTCAGAGCTGCGCCCACCTCCGAAGCTGCCTTTATGCTTGCCACAGGCGTTTTGATGTCGTGGGAGAGCTTTACCACAAGCTCTTTTTTTGAAGCGTTTGCTTTCGCCTCTGCAATACGTGCTTTTTTCAGATCCGAACGCATGATATCAAAGCTTTCGGTAAACGCGCCGAAAAGATTGCGCCTGTCCATTTCCAATGGTATATCGAGATTTCCCCCCGCTATACGCTCCGCAAAGCCCTTCAGCTTGCCGAAGGGCTTGATGACAGTATGTTCCAGATAGATCACATATCCTATACATATACCGCATTGAATAACCGCTGCGACTGCAAAAACGGCAATAATTATCTGTTTATGCGCTCCGAACGTTTGTATACTGTCATTAAACACAATAATTTTACCCACCACAGAGCCGTCGATCTCTATGTCAAGGATAGTGTCGCGGTTGATTACCGCCGCGTTTATGCCTTCGCTCAGGTTCGAACTTGTTCTGTAAAGCACTTCACCCGCATTGTTTATCACAACGTAGTCAAGGCTTGTTGTATTTTTATGCTCCTCGATCGTATTCCAATCTGCCCGCACCGACTGTACCGCCTCGTTGACTGTAACGGAATCCTGCAAGCTGTCCGTATTCTTGGCGGAAAACAGTAAAAGTGCCGCGATTTCCGCCGCAAAAGCCAAAAACAGTCCCAAAAAGAAAAAACCTTTTTTCATTCTCTTTATTTTCCTCCGCTGAACTTGTAGCCGTCGCCCCAAGCGGTGATAATGTATTGAGGCTTGCTTGGGTCGCGTTCGACGGCCTCGCGTATTTTTCTGATGTGTACGTTCAGCGTTCCGTCGCCCGTAAACTTATCATCCCATATTTTTTCAAACAGCTCCCCCTTTGAAACTACCCTGTTTTCATTTTTTATAAGATAGGTAAGAAGCTTAAATTCAAGCGAGGTCAGCTTAACGGGAACATCGTCCGTAAACACCTGTTTTGCGTTAAAATCCACAGTAAGCCAACCGTCGGAATACTTAGTGTTAACGCTTTGCCCGTAACGCTTAAGCACGGCCTTTACCTTTGCTGTCAAAACACCAAGCGAATAAGGCTTCTGAATATAATCGTCGCCGCCGATATTCAGTGCTATTATCTTATCATCGTCGCTTGAACGTGCGGAAATAAACAATATAGGGATCTGCGTTTTTTCACGAAGCTCCCTGCACAGCTCAAAGCCGCTGCTGTTGCCGAGGTTTATGTCAAGCAGAAGCAGCTCCGCCGTGTTATCCAAGAAAAAATTGCGGCACTCCTCTGCGGTGTACACCACCGCTGTACTTACGCCGAATAAGTTAAAGTACTCCGCCGTACTGTCTGCAAGCAGCTTTTCATCGTCAATTATCAGGCAGTCGTATTTCATGGGTCAGTACCTCTTTTCAACATATATAATTTTATTATAGCACATTTTTTAATTACAATCTTTAAATAATTCTTAATTTTTAATATACAAAAATAAAGAGCCGATACACTCAGCCCTTTATCATTTACTAAAATGTTTGTTTACTCCGATATTTTTTATCTTGATTTTAACGCGTAAATAATATAATTTATGCGAGGATTACTTTTTACCGGTAAACCCTTCCCAATCCTTCAAAAATCTTTCAATACCGTTATCGGTCATCGGGTGCTTGATCATTTGCAGTAACACATTCATGGGAACAGTAGCTATATGACAGCCAACTCTTGCGGCAGCGGTAACATGAATGGGATTTCTGATAGAAGCGGCGATAATTTCGGTGTCGATAGCGGAAGCGTTGAATATATCAACGATTTCCTCGATCAGTGCCATACCCTCCATGCCAATATCGTCAAGTCTGCCGAGGAACGGGCTTACAAAGGTAGCTCCCGCTCTTGCCGCAAGAAGTGCCTGCGCCGCGGAAAATACCAATGTAACGTTTGTCTTGATTCCCTTTGCGGTAAGCTGCTTGCAAGCCTTTAAGCCTTCCTCGCACATGGGGAGCTTGATAACAATGTTCTTGTTGATAGCCGCAAGAGGCAAAGCCTCCTCAACCATTTTGTCCGCTTCAAGGGAAATAACCTCGGCGGAGATAGGACCGTCAACTATATTGGTGATCTCGGTAACTACTTCCTTAAAATCGCGTCCCTCTTTTGCGATAAGAGAGGGATTAGTGGTAACGCCGCAGATAATTCCCATATCGTTGGCTCTCTTGATGTCCGCAACATTGGCGGTATCTATAAACAGCTTCATTTTGTTTTATTCCTTTCTTTATAAGGCGTTTATGCCTTTATTGATTGTTTAAATAGTATTTTTCGCCGCATTGAACAAGTGTTCCCTGCTTTATCATTACATGGTTGACACCTTTAAACATATGCGGATTTATAACGCCCGCTTTTTCAAAAGTCACAGCAGTTTCGGGAGAAAATGCTTTACATTCTCTCAGCTTTTTAATTATGTGATTTTTTCTGATTAACGGAACAGGTGCAACAAACATAAAATTCCCCTTTCTTACAAGGCGGCCAGATTATCAAAGCAGGACTTCATAGCGGGATAAAGCTTTTTGTACACAGCGTAAACCTTTTCGTACTCCGCCGTATTTTCCTCAACGGGATTTTGAATTTTATCGGGGAGAATAACGGCCTTGCAGGCTTCGGGAACGCTTGAATAGATACCCGCGCCCACTGCCGCAAGCAAAGCTACACCCAAAGCGGGACCCTCTTTATTTTGTGTGGTCTTAACGGGACAAGCGTACAGATCGGCTAACATCTGTCTCCACAGCGGTGAGCTTCCGCCGCCTCCGCACGCCATCATATCGGTAACGTTTATGTTCATTTCACGCATTACCTCAATGCAGTCCCTTAGAGAGTAGGAAACACCCTCCATTACCGCTCTTATCATGTCCTTTTTCTTGTGCATGGTGGAAAGTCCCACAAATGCGCCGCGGCAGTTGGGATCAAGGTGGGGAGTTCTTTCACCGTTTAAGTAAGGCATGTATAGCAGTCTGTTTGCGCCAATGGGAACGTCCATTGCTTCCTTGTCGGTAAGATAGTAAGGATCGACCCCCATATTAAGCGCGGTTTCCATTTCGCTCCAACAGAGATTGTCTCTGAACCATTTAAGGGAAAGTCCCGCACTTTGGGTAACGCCCATAACGTGCCAGCAATTGGGAACAGCACAGCAGAAGGTATGTACCCTTCCCTTTTTGTCTATTGAAATATCGCTTGTGTGTGCAAATACAACGCCGCTTGAACCGATAGTTGTAAAAGCCTTTCCGTCCTCAACAACTCCTGTTCCCACAGCGGCCGCGGCGTTATCTCCCGCGCCGCCTACAACAATAGTGCCCTCCGCAAGACCTGTCAATTCGGCAACCTGCTTGGTGATTTTGCCCGTAATTTCAGGGCTTTCGTAAACCTTTGCCAAAAGTGACTTGTCAATTCCCAACTTGTCCAGAACCTCATCGGACCAACAGCGATTGGGTATATCCAAAAGCTGCATGCCGGAAGCGTCGGAAACCTCGGTGGCATACTCGCCCGTAAGCATAAATCTGATATAGTCTTTGGGTAAGAGGATATGACGGCACTTTTCGTAGTTCTGAGGCTCGTTGTTCTTTACCCACATTATCTTTGCCGCGGTAAAGCCGGTTATGGCGGGGTTGGCGGTGATCTCGATCATTTTTTCCGCGCCAACCTTGTCGGTTATTTCCTTAACCTCTTTTGCGGTACGCTGATCGCACCAGATAATGCTGCGGCGAATTACCCTATTGTCACCGTCAAGCATTACAAGACCGTGCATTTGTCCCGAAAGACCGATACCCTTTATTTCGGAAGCAACAACTCCGCTGTCACCTATTACCTGTTTAATACCGCTTACCACCGCGTTCCACCAATCAAGCGGCTCTTGCTCTGCATAGCCGTTTTGAGGAGTATAAAGCGGATATTCATAGGTAGCGGAGGAAACGGGAACACCGTCCTCGGAAAACAGCACCGTTTTAGTACCCGATGTTCCTATATCAACACCTAAAATATAAGCCAATTTCTTTATTTCCTTTCTTGAAAGCTTTGTAAACTGTCGATATCAATAAAAATCATTTTTAAGGCGGCCAAAAGCAGGAAAATGTTATTTTCCCGCTTTATCGGCCGTTATTTTTTTCAGTCGGAGAAAAGAACATTATTAAGAACGCTTTCCAGCATTTCCTGACGTCCGCTCGAAACGGAAGAAATAACATCGCCCTTTTCAAGCGCGTATGCTTCAAGCTCAGCCATTTTAGCCTTGCCGGAAATAACGTCCGCGCCGATTCCTGTTTTCCAGCTTGCGTATCTGTCGTCAACAAACTTGTCGATCCTGCCGTCCTTTATAAGCTTATCGGCCATACGCAGACCAAGTGCAAAGGTGTCCATACCCGCAATATAGCTGTAGAATATATCCTCGGGTGTGAAAGAGCCGCGGCGCGCCTTGGAGTCGAAGTTAAGTCCGCCGTTGGTGAAGCCACCCGCCTTGAGCACTTCATACATGCACAATACGGCGTCGTAAATATTTGTGGGGAATTGGTCGGTATCCCAGCCCAAAAGCATGTCGCCCTGGTTTGCGTCGATAGAACCGAATACGCCGTTTTCACGAGCCACACGAAGCTCATGCTGGAAGGTGTGTCCCGCTAAGGTAGCGTGATTTGCTTCAATGTTCATCTTGAAATCGCCGAGAAGATCATATTTGCGCAGGAAGCCGAGAACGGTAGCGGTATCAAAATCATACTGATGCTTTGTAGGCTCCTTGGGCTTGGGCTCAATATAGAAATCGCCCTTAAAGCCGATAGAGCGCGCATATTCGACAGCCATTTTCATAAGTCTTGCCATATTGTCCTGTTCAAGACCCAAGTTAGTGTTAAGAAGCGTTTCGTAGCCTTCGCGTCCGCCCCAGAAAACATAACCGTTGCCGCCGAGCTTTACGGTAAGATCGATTGCCTTTTTGATCTGAGCAGCCGCAAAAGCAAATACATCAGCGTTGGGAGCAGTTCCCGCGCCGTGCATATAGCGAGGATTGTTGAAGCAGTTGGCAGTACCCCAAAGGAGCTTTTTGCCCGATTTATCCATTAACTCCTTTAAAAGATCGGAAATTTCATCGAGACGAGCGTTTGTTTCCTTTAATGAACCCGCTTCGGGAGCAATATCTCTGTCATGGAAGCAGTAATAATCGATGGACAGCTTATTCATAATTTCAAAAGCCGCGTATGCCTTATTCTTCGCTATTTCCATGGGATCGCTGCCGCCCCACTTTTTATCGGCCGTACCTACGCCGAACATATCGGTGCCGTCGCCGCCCATGGTATGCCACCATGAAAGGGCAAATTTAAGCTGCTCGCGCATGGACTTGCCGCCTATTACCTCGTCGGGATTGTAATACTTAAAGGCAAGAGGATTGGTTGAAGCCTTTCCCTCATATTGGATTTTCGGAATGTTGAAAAATTCGCTCATCAGATGTTTTCCTCCTAAAGTTGTAATCGTTTTAATGTGCCGAAACAAATCGGTCTTTATATTTATTTTAATATATTCCAAGCGTTTTGTCAATATACTTTTATGCGTTTTACACAAAAATTTGATATATTTGTATTGACCTTTACAGCCGATTGCTGTATAATTAAGGAGTAAGGGAAGCACAATTTATTATAAATACCCTTTGAAAAAGAAAGGAAGGCTACAATGGCAAAACGCAGAATAGGAATTTTAACCAGCGGCGGTGACTGTCCGGGACTTAACGCAACGATCAGAGGAGTTGCAAAGGCATGCTATAATTTGCTTGGGGAAGACAAGGTAGAAATTATCGGTATTTCCGACGGTTTTCACGGTCTTATACACAACGACTGCCGAGAAATGAATCCATCGGATTTTTCGGGAATATTGACCCAAGGCGGCACCATATTGGGTACCCGCAGAACTCCTTACAAGCTTATGCAGGTTGTTGAAGAGGATAATATAGACAAGGTAGCGGAAATGAAACAGACCTATAAAAGCCGCAAGCTTGACTGCCTTTTGACTCTCGGCGGCAACGGAACGCACAAAACGGCAAATCTGCTGTCAGAGGAGGGCCTGAACGTTATAGGACTTCCCAAGACCATTGACAACGATATATGGGGTACTTCCGTTACTTTTGGATTCCACACGGCAGTGGATATAGGAACAGAGGTGGTAGACCGTATCCACACCACCGCAAATTCCCACAGCAGAGTAATGGTAATCGAAATCATGGGAAACAAAGCGGGCTGGCTCACTCTTTATACGGGCGTTGCGGGCGGTGCCGATATTATCCTTATTCCGGAAATACCTTATAATATAGAAAAAGTGGCCAAAGCGGTGGATGACAGAGCTAAGGCGGGAAAATCCTTCTCTATTTTGGCCGTTGCCGAAGGCTGTATGGATGCCGAAGAAGCCAAAATGAAGAAAAAGGACAGGCAAAGGCTAAGAGCCGAAAACGGCTACAATACGGCTACCGTAAGGATCGCCAAGGATATTGAACGAATAACGGGCTTTGAAACGCGTACCGTTGTACCGGGTCATATGTTAAGAGGAGGAAGCCCCTCGGCTTATGACAGAGTGCTTGCCACACAGTTTGGCGCAAGAGCCGCAAAGCTTATTTTAAACGAAAAATACGGCTATACCGTTGCAAAGATAGGTACAAAGATCGGGGAAAATCCATTGTCCGACGTTACCATGAAAACCAAATTTGTGCCACTTGACGATAAGGTCGTTGTAGCGGCAAGGGATATAGGAATCTCGTTCGGAGACTAATTCGAATCCTTTTTAAAACGGGGATTAGGGCGTATCTGAAAACTGAGCAATTAGTAGAAATTGTGCAAATTGCGACTTTTCAGATAGCCCATAGTATAATACTGCTTTAAATAAACAATCGGGCAGCTGTTTAGCTGTCCGATTGTTTTTTATAAATTAGTTAATAATTGCAGGTTATTATACTAATATCCGTTTGGACAGTAGATAAAATCTACTGTCCAAATCCTTCGGCTTTGCCGAAGGACCGCCAAGGGCGGCGGATATGTACGTTCAATACAATATCTGAGGGAGCTTC
>JAAVIF010000040.1 GCA_014799365.1 Oscillospiraceae bacterium | reverse complement strand
CGGTTTAAAAAGTGGATAAAATGGCTTTTTAAACCGATATTAGTGCTTAGGGTGTAACTCTGTTTTGATTGTAGACTTTGTTCTATTTTGTCTACAATCAAAACAGAGATTAGTATAATAACCAATTAAAAATTGTAAAAATGGTTATTAGTATAAAAAGAGACATTTCGGGAATTGTTCCCGATCGAAAAAAAGAACCGATAAAGTTTCGGTTCTTTTTTGTTTTCAACGGGTATTACCGTTATTCCTTTTCGGAGCTGGTCGAGCCATCTTCGGAATCGCCACCGCCGCCCTGCTCATTTCCGCTCTGATCGCCGCTTTGCTGGCTGCTGTCCGAGCTTTCCTCGGTTGAGGGTGTGGTTTCCGCGGAGGCACTGTCGGAGGTGGTAGTGGAATCCGAGGGAGGTGTGGTAGTGGTGCCGGTACCGTTATCGTCCATACCGTCGTTTCCGCAGGCGGTTAAGGATAATGCCAATACGCCCGCCAATAATATGGCTGTTAAAAATTTCATTTTTTTCATTTTTGTATCTCCTTTCATGATCTTGTAATAATACATATATAGCAGTAAATAATACTAATCCCTTTTTGAACTGTGGGATTAGTGTTTCGGGTGCAATCCTTTTTATACTATGGATTTTATCCATAGTATAAAAAGGAATCGGTATAAAATAATCTGCACTTAATACTGTTAACCAATCAGGAATTGGATAATAGTGCCTTGAATATGATCACCATTTGAACTTGATCTTATCCTGTGTCAGAATGCTGATTGGCATAAAGAAAGCCAATGGCTTTCTTTAATGTATTATGCCACGAATTTTTAAAAAGACAATAGCGAAAAAGTTGCAAATTACGGAAGCAAAAAAGGAAAAATAAAATTTAAAAAAACAGACGCGCTCCTGTTTAGGAGAACGTCTGTTTTTTTAAAGGTGAAAGGAGTTAATTTTTAAATTAAAATTTTAAAATGAGCGTATTACTAACCCATAGATTAGTATTACTTTCTCTTTTTGGAAGCAATGATGCCTATTGCCGTTACCGCCAATAAGGGTACAAGCTCTAATGCAAGTCCCGTCATTGCGTTTGTGTCCGCAATTCCCATGCCGCTTGATTTTTCCGTACTGCGCGCGGTTGTGTCCGACGTGTTTTCGGAGTCGGGTTTTCCGCTGCTGTTCGTACTGCCGGAAGCACTTGTTTCAGCAGCCGCGGCGGAAGAGGCTGCAGCCGGTGGCGGAACGGTTGTGGGAAGTGAGGAGGTCGTGGGAATGGGTGCCGCGGTAACGCTGCCTGTGCTGCTGTTTGTCTCGGTTGATGAAACGGAAATTGTGGGAGGGACAAAGGCGGGACGCTTGCTTGTGACAGACGTTTGGTCGGGATTTTCCTCTTCGCTGCCGCTTTCGGAGGGAGCCAAAACGGTCTCGTCCAATTCTTCAAGAGTTATAAGGTACGGGCTGAAATCTGTGGCGGCAAATTCTACGGTATTGTTTGCCGCGTTGAATATNGAATTGATCTTTTCAAAGCCGTTTGCTGTTGCGTGGTATACAAAGAATGAAGCGGTGTTGGNATTTTCGGGCAGCAGGTTTTGGGGTACNGGCAGGGCGGCCTTTACGAAAGCNCCTTCTACCTTTACGGTATTGCCGCTNCTGTCGATAAATTTAAGCTCGTAGGCAAAGCCNTTGNTTTTATTGTTGAGTATGCTTTCTATTGNGNATTTTATGGCNNTTGCCTTTTCNGCNGNNANNTTTGCCGCCTCGGCAAGTATCNTGTTGGCACTNTCGATTATCTCGTCGGTTTTGTTTGTTATGACGAACGACAGGCCGCTTTCGGCTTTGTCGGGAAGCTTTACCGCTGCGGAAGCGTTTGAGTTTTCGTCCTCTATCTCAACGGCCTTTCCCGGTTCGATCTCTCCGCTCGCTTCGATCACATCATCATCGGTGATTTTGTTTTCTTCGTCTATTTCTACTGTGAGGTTTTCGGATTCGTCGGGATTGGGTTTTTCAATATCGGAGGAGGTTACTTCGGGGTCGGGTTCGTTGGTGTCCGAGGAGGTTACTTCGGGAGCGGGTTCTTGGGTGTCAGATGAAGTCACTTCGGGNNCGGGTTNTTGGGTGTCAGATGAAGTCACTTCGGGGTCGGNTTCGTTGGTGTCCGAGGAGGTCACTTCGGGGTTGGGTTCTTCGGTNTCCGATGAAGTTACTTCGGGTTCAGGTTCTTCAGTGTCTGAGGAGGTCTCGTCAGGTTCGATTTCCTTAAATGTTACAATAACGGTAACATCTGAATCGGGCATAGTAAAGGTTATCTCGTTTTCTTCAATGCTTGTATCAACGGCGTTTTCATCGTTGTCGATAACGGAGCAGCTGTCAAGTGCGTAGCCCTCATCGGGGGAAGCGGTTAGCATTACGGTGTCGCCTTTTTTGGCCGTTTCGTTGTCAACGGTTACTGAGCCGTTTTCGGTGGGTGTTATTGTTATGTTATGTTCGGGATCGAAATCAGATTCCTTTNAGGAATAGGGNTGAGTGGAAACNGCAAGCANNTCCTCGGGATACANANCTTGNGTTTNNTCGGAATAANCATAAGNTCCGGCAAATCCGNGATTNCCNTATTTAAAATCAAATTCGCATNTTTCNTTAGAACTGCTTANNGCNGGAGTAAGNACAAACTGATGGTANTCGTNAAANNAATNTGAACCNTCATCNTCAGCCATGGTNACATCANCGTGATAGCTTACTCCGTCCAAAACAACNACATTCCACGCATGNGGNCCNCCCATNGAACCNGTTACTCTGTAACACTCAATACCGCCNAAATGGCAAAGATATTCAAAGGCNNTCGCATATCCNNCACACACTNNATTTGTATCGGGNTCNTTNTCAAAGANNTATATAAGATCCCATGGGTCTTGGTTTTCACNGTTTTNACTGCCANTNTTTGCAGCATCCNNATTATATGTATTTAATTTNNTNATTTCACNGGCATAACCNATAATTTTGTCATANTCNCTNTTATCGNNATANTTTTGNGCAATTTCCACAGCATTTTTTAAGCTTTGATTTGACAATTCGAGNTTTTCNGTNTTTACCTCAANATCANCNNNCGNGTATTCNGTTTCAACATNAAANNATACNTNNACCTTTGTCGNAGAANNGTNGNAANAGCCATAGCCNNCACNCCAATACAAATATTCNNGATAATCNTNCATTAAATATTNNNCAGCATTTANAATGGNGTTTNNCATNTCACTGGCNATCTTCTATGGGNGTNGAAATTTCAAATTCAATTTCGGTNTTTGTGATTTCTCCCAAGGTGATTTTNTGAATTTCGGCTTTCAANTTTTCGTATATTTCAAGCTCNGAATCTGTCATAAAAGCTCTGCTGCGNGTTACAATATCGTCATATTCATTTTTTGTGNCATNNGTTTCNTCACTCTTTTNNGTAAACGNCACCTGAACCTCAACATCNCCNGACGGCATAACAAAGCTGTCCCCGCTGTCTATACCGAAGGTTTCCCNATCGGTAATTACCATAACGGTACCGACCTCGTACCCCTCCGCGGGNNCGGCTTCAACGGTGACCTCCGAGTTTTCGGCCGCCNGTACGCCCTCACTCGCGTCCTGNCCGTTGATTGTAACGCTTCCCTCGCCGTCGGTTACAGCGGTTATATTATATGTATCTAAATCCTTGATCTCCGCGCNNANCACAATACCCTCCTNGGGCATTGCAAAGGAAAAAGAGAATGTGATCTTATCGTTTTCAAAAAAGCTCTCGGTTTCTTCGCCGTAAAATACAGACAGCTTTTTTCCGTCCTCCAAGGTATCGGGCAGAGTAACGACAGCCAATATTTCGGTATCGGCGTCNACCGCNTATTTATTCGGCTCGTCCTCTATCTGCTCGATAGGCTCGCCGCTTGCGTCCTCGGCTCTGTCGTAGAACGCGAAAGCAATTCCGCTGTCCTCCTCGGTATCAACAATTATCCTGCCGTATTCNGGCGACATCTCNGCCGACAGCGAAAATTTCGGCGATACGATGCTGTAAGCCGTAAACGAGCCGACAGCAACGGCCGCGGCTGTTACCGCCGCTATAACTTTTTTCAGCTTCATTTTTCTTACTCCCTGTAAACTTAATTATTGTTTAATGCGAAATAAAAATCGCTTTTTCGGTTTTTTTATTATCGCACAAAAACGGTACTTTGTCAATACCGTAATGGTACTAAAATGAGACTGGATTTTTTGTGTATTTTTGTGTACAATTTAATATGAAAACGGCATATAATGTTTCGGTATCGGAATAAAAAAGCCGCTGAAAAGGGGGTATAAAATGGGTACGGTTTTTTTTAATCTCAGAATTGACGAAGCCCTCAACGAACAGCTTATAAGGATTGCCAACGAGGAGGGCAGAAGCAAAAATAAGCAGATAGAATATATCTTAAAGGAATACGTAAAAAGATACGAGCAAAGCAACGGGAGCGTTGTTATCAATCAACACACCAACGAAAACGCCACGGTCAATATAAAAAACATCAAAAANTAAAATCAACGTTTTGCATAGTTTACTCTTATATAAATCGTCAAAATGACGGTTTNTTTTTTTTGACCTTGGGTTAAGTTTTTATTTTTTTTGCCGATATAATATTTGGAGAAGTATATACAGACAATTGACCATACATAAGGAGGGGAGAAAAATGGTAAAGAATGTTTCCGACGTAATAAGCAAGTACGGTAACTATAACAATTATAATAACTATAAAGACAAAGCGTGTAAAACCGACATCAATAATTCCGCCGATTTTCAAAAAACGGAAAAGGGAAGATTTGACAGCTTTACTTACAGTCCCTGTTACAATAAAGACAAAACGGTAAAAAATGTAAAGGGCAACAGCTATTTTGTTAACGGCACNGAGATCGGCGCAAACGAAAAAAGCACGGAAAAAAAGATGCAGGGAGCTTTTGCCGAGGCNTCAAAGGGCTATGACCTTGTAAGCGGAAAAACCGACGATTACGGCAGCTATATGATAAGGTCCACCAAAAAATCGGTAATTTATATCGACCCGCGCTTTTACGAATCCATTGCCGACGATCCCGAAAAAATAAAGGAGTATTCCGACGCTATCGANAGTATGAAGCGGATAGACAAGCAGATGGAGCGCAAGGCCAAGGCGCAGGGGAAAACCATTGTTTCAAGAGGTTGGTATATCGACAAGGACGGCGGTATAAGCAGCTGGAGCATTGTAAAGAGCGAGAAAAAGGTTAAGAAAACCCAGCTTGAAAAAATGCGCGACTTGCAGAAGAAAATTTCGGAAAAAAGAAACGAGAAGAAAAAGGCCGATTTGAAGATCGCCAAGAAGCGCAGCGAAAGGAAAGAGGAGCTGTTAAGATTAGAGGGCAGAAAAAAGGCGGCGATGAAGGAAAAATTCAAGCGCAAGGCNAAAAACTGTACCGTTATCGATCTTAACGATCTTGAAATAATGAGAAGATCAAGGCAAAAGACCGTTCAAAAGAAAACCGTTACCACCATGGGAAGCGGATATTCNATTTAAATTGAACATTACGGCGCGGTTTTNAGCGGATAATTTTTATGNCATTCGGAAAAGGAGAAAGGAAAAAGCTATGCAGATTTCGGGAGTACATGGNTCGCAGCAGACTGCCGCGGGTGTTAATAAAAAGGAAAGCTCCGATCCAATTATAAAGGAAGCGCAGGATAAAATAGCCGAGCTTCAAAAGCGNATGAAGGAGCTTGTCAATGACGATACTCTTGACGCGGATTCCAAGGCGGAGCAAAAAAAGGAAATGCAGATGCAAATCTCCGAATTAAACAGCCAAATAAAGCAAAGGCAGGCGGAGCTTCGCAAGCAGGAGTATGAATCGAAAAAGGCGCGTGAGCCCAAGTCGGGAGGGAGCGTACATAAGGGCAGTGCCGACGCTTTTTCCATAAAAGGCGCAAACGCTTTGCTTTCCGCTTGCAACGCGGTAAAAATTTCCGACGCCTTAGGCGATCTCGCAAAGGGCATGGAGCTTACCGCAAGGCGTTTAAGCTCGGAGATTGAAAAGGATATAGAAAGAGGAGCGGACGTTTCGGTCAAGGAAAACATGCTTTCCGATTTAAAGGAGGGTATTGCCAATACAAAGAATAATCAGCTCGAGGTATTGGTCGACGCAAATCTGACTATGAACTCCGCCGCAGAGGACGAGGAGGAAGAAGCCGCCGTGGTTGCGGAAGAGAGCGAGAAGGCGGAGGGAGAAAACGCCGAGGTAACCGAGGAAGAAAACGGCGTTAAGTCCGATGATATTAAGATAGAAGGGATCTACGACAAGGACGGAAATTTGTCGGAGGAAAGCAAGACCGAAAGCGATTACGAGATAAAAGTATAATTTCGGTCTGTTAACGGAAAGGAAAACGGCTATGCAGATCAGCGGAATACAAAGCACACAGCAGACGGCTAACGTCAACAACCGTCAAAGCAGCGATCCTGTTATAAAAAACGCGCAAAACCNGATAGCGGAGCTTCAGAAGCGTTTGCAGGCACTTGCCGAGGACGGGGAAACAGACGCCAAAACAAAGGCGGACAAAAAGAAAGAGATACAGCAGCAGATCGCCGACTTAAATGCACAGATCAGGCAAAGACAGGCCGAAATGCGTAAACAGCAGCAGGAGCCTAAGGAAAACTATAAGAAAAAAGCGGAAAGGGAAGCAGAGCAAAAGCAGGCTAAGGCTGGGGCTTTTACCGCAAGGGGAACGCAGGCTCTTATTTCCGCCGAAAATTCCGTGAAGCAGTCGGACACTCTCGGCGCGGTAGTGACTGANTTGGAGGGCAAGGAAAGAATACTTAAAAGGCANATAGCCACCGACGCGGCCAGAGGTGCGGACACCTCCGCAAAGCAGACCGAGCTGTCAAAAATCAAGGAGCNTATAAGCGGAGCGAAGGAGGATCAGGCGGAGGTNTTGGGAGAAGCNAACAAGACCCTTAAGGCTGCCGCCGAGTATGATAAAGANGAAAGAAAAGCGGAGAAANCCAAGGAAAAGGACGAGGAAAAAGAANCGGAAAAGAGCGGGGAGACGGAAGAAAAGAAAATCAAGACAGAAGGAATTTATGATAAAGACGGAAATTGGGTCGAGGAGGAAGATGACGAGGGAAAGGATTACGAGGACAGAGCGTAATACTATTCTTAANCTAAAAAGATTCAAAAATTCAGAGGTTTGGTTTAAGGATAGTGNTTAGGTTGTAATCTTATTCTAAAANTTTTAGAGGTATTTTAGAATAANATCAGTATAAAAAATCATCTAAGGAGCAATTAAAATGTCGGTAAAACAAATAAAGGAATCCGCTTACAGGTCGGGCGGTTTTATAGGAAAATATCAAAGGCTGATAAAGGACGAAGCGGAGGGCGCGGAGAAAAGCGGCGTTGTGGAAAATTTTATAAACGCGGGTATGGTTCTGAGAGGTGAAACCCCTTACGGAGATTTTTACGGAATGGTGTTTCAGGACAGCGACGCAGCAAAGTGGCTTGAGGCTGCGGCTTATTCACTTGCAAATTTTTCCGACAGCGAGCTTGAGGAAAAGGCGGACAGATTGATAGATATTATCGCGGCGGCGCAGGATAAGGACGGTTATTTAAACACCCGCTTCACTATATCGGATAAGGAAAAGCGGTGGACAAATCTTCTCGAGGCTCATGAGCTTTACTGCGCGGGGCATATGATGGAGGCCGCCTGCGCTTATTACGAGGCCACGGGCAAGAACACGCTGCTTAATGTAATGCTGAAAAATACCGACTGCATATACGAAAGATTTATCATAAATAAAAACGGCGGCTGTCCCGGACACCCGGAGGTTGAGCTGGCGTTAATGAAAATGTATCGCCTGACAGGGGAAAAGAAGTGCTTGGAGCTTGCAAAGTACTTTATTGACGAAAGAGGTCGGGACGCCGATTTTTATAACAAGGAAGCGGCAAGGAGAGATTGGACGGTATGGAACGCCAATCCTTCGGATACCGCTTATATGCAAGGTCATTTACCCGTAAGAGAGCAAAGCACGGCAACGGGACACGCGGTGCGGGCGGTTTATCTTTATACGGGAATGGCGGAGCTGGCTGCGGAAACGGGCGATAAGGAGCTGCTTGACACCTGTAAAAGACTTTGGGACAGCATCACAAAAAGACAGATGTATGTGACGGGCGGTATAGGCTCAACGGTTAGCGGAGAGGCTTTCAGCGTGGATTACGATCTGCCCTCCGATACCGCTTACGCCGAGACCTGCGCCGCTATCGGGCTTATTTTCTTCGGCTCGGCGATGCTTAAAAATGAGATAGACGGCAAGTACGGCGATATTTGCGAAAGAGCTTTTTATAACGGAGTTTTGGCGGGAATGGCACTTGACGGGAAAAGCTTCTTTTACGTTAATCCCTTGGAGGTTATTCCGGGAATATCGGGAAAATCGCCGAACTATCGGCATGATCTTCCGCAAAGACCAAAATGGTACGCCTGCGCCTGCTGTCCGCCCAACGTGGCGAGACTTGTTTCCTCATTCGGGAAATATGCTTACGGGGAAAGCTCGGACACCGTGTATTGCCATATGTTTGCGGACGGAGATGTCACCTTTGAAAACGGCGTTGAAATGACCTGCGAAACAAATTATCCTTATGATTTTACGGTGTGCTATAAGGTGAAAAAGGCCGAGAGAAAGGTCCTTGCGGTGAGAATACCGGGCTGGAGCAAAAAATACGAGCTGCTTCTCAACGGAAAGATTTTAGGAACGCGTGTAGAAAAGGGCTATGCTTACATAGAGGTAACAAGCGGCGACGAGATAAAGCTTGTGTTGGACGGAACGCCGCGGTTTGTTTATCCC
Source organism: Oscillospiraceae bacterium (assembly GCA_014799365.1). Taxonomy (GTDB): domain Bacteria; phylum Bacillota; class Clostridia; order Oscillospirales; family Ruminococcaceae; genus Ruminiclostridium_E. The sequence goes on along the minus strand of JAAVIF010000040.1, from coordinate 545 downwards.
TCCTCGAAAATACATACTCTTACGGGCAGCGTAGCGGTTATGAGAGGTCCTCTTGTGTACTGCTTTGAGGGTAAGGACAATGAGGACGATGTTATTTCGCTGTCATTGAAAACAGGCGAGGGATTGGCTGTATCGGAGTTTGATCCCGATCTGCTGGGCGGTACGGTGACGGTTACAGCTTCGGCGGTAAGGCAAAAGGCTTCTGAGGAGCTTTACAGCGATGAAGAGCCGCAGACATGTGAGTGTAAGGCGGTGGCTGTGCCTTACTATGTTTGGGGGAATCGCGGGGAAGGTCAGATGAGGGTTTGGATGGATAAAGCGTAATTTTTTTGCAAGAAGCAAAACGGCACTGCCGCGTAAACTGTTCGCGGCAGTGCCGTTATTATTTCTTATTGCTAATACTGATTCACAATATTTTTCAATCAACTAATACTAATATCCATTTAAAAAGTAGACAAGCTACTTTTTAAATGCGCTGCCGCAATAGCGGCAGCGTGAGGGAGCGAAGCTCCCTCAGATATTGTATTGAACGTACATATCCGCCG
>JAAVIF010000039.1 GCA_014799365.1 Oscillospiraceae bacterium | reverse complement strand
AGGGACGGCAGGATGCCGTCGGGAGCAAGCCCAAACCGCCGCAAGGATGCGGCGGCATCAGAGCTTGCTCGCTTTCACTCTTAAGAATCCTTTCCTTACCCCCCTCTATGCGTAGTGCTTGAATTTTTGCTGTTTGCTTCATAGAATTATTGCGTGAAATGACACTTAGATAACTTTGTTAATTATTAGATGTCAGTGATTTGCAATAATGCGGTGCATTGCTCCCATATGTTTGTGCAATGTATTATCTTGCTTGCTCACCCAATAATGTGTGCCGCCCTATGAGTAAAAACTGCTCCTCTTTCAATAACTGCCTAACCTATGGGGCGGAGCCAAATTTTCGCCGTTGGCGAAAATTTTGAAACGCTTCGCGTTTCAGCTTGCTGACGCAAGCGGCTCCGCCGCGCCTTGTCCGTCGCTCTCAACCTCAGCTTTTCAAAATCCTTTTCACGAATCGCTTTTTCTCACCCTTTGTGTTCACAAAGAGCTTTTACCCCTCAGAAACATCATAATCACCTGAGACTTACTATCTTTTTCAATTTTCAAATATATTACATATGGTTATTTTCTCCAAAACCCCTCAAAATTTTTTGTCATAAACAACTATATAAAAATAAATAACGGTATGGTAAAATAACAATATATATTGCTGAAATCGTTTTCTTTACAGATATTTCGGCAGTGACCCTTTTATACTAATCTCAATTTGAGAATAGCATTAAATTTATACGTCAAAAATTGCACAACTAAAGGAAAGGTAACTGATATGCTTAAACTATTGAACCGAAAAGGAATAAAGCTGACAGCAATAGCGTTGGCGGCTGTTCTGACCCTTTGCGCCTGCAAAAACAACACTGAAAATACCGTAGGCGGCGGCGATAATACCGCTGCCGAAAATAATACCGACAGCAGCGAGGTCGGCGGTAATGTAAATTCCGCGGCCGTGTCGGATTGGAGTTACAGCCAGCTTGCAATGGGCGGCGGCGGATTTGTGTCGGGCGTTTTCTCCACCTGCGAGGAGGGCTTGTATTACGCAAGAACAGACGTAGGCGGTGCTTACCGTTGGGATAAAAACGAAGAAAGATGGAAATCCCTTTCCTACAATATCACGGAAGAAGACGTGGGTCTTTTGGGCATCGACGGCTTGGCGGTAGACCCCGACGAAGCCAATAAGCTTTATCTTGTGGCGGGTACTTCATATTTCAGCAACGGAAAGACCTGTATAATGATCTCCAACGACTACGGAGAAACCTTTGAAACCGTTGACGTTACCGATTATATAAAGGCAAGCGGCAACGGCATGGGCAGACAAAACGGCGAGCGTATCGCAATCGATCCCGTAAACAACGATATAATCTATGTCGGCGGCAGAACAGGCGGTATGATAAAAAGCACTGACGGCGGCAAAACATGGACAACGCTTAAAGCTCTCTCGGACGCAACTCAGGTCAATACCGCCAACAGCAACGGTATCTGCTCCATAATCGTTGACCCCGATTCCTCAAACGGAAGCGAGTGTACAAGAGTTTATGCGGCTATTTCCAAAAATAAAGACGATAATGTATGGGTAAGCAGCGACGGCGGCGAAAGCTGGACGGCAGTGCAGGAGCTTCCAATAGGTCTGTATCCTCAGAGAATGAGGCTTGACGGACAGGGAAATCTTCTGATAACCTACGGTGCCACCGAAGGACCTCACGGCGACGGCACCAACGGCTCTATAAGACGTTTGAATATTGCAAGCGGCGAAACCGAAAATATCCAGCCTATCGAAGCCAGATTCGGCGATATTGCCATTGACCCCACCNATCCCCAAANAATGGTGGCGGTTACCGAAAACCGCTGGGTAGCACAGCCCAACGGCTCCTTCGGCGATGAATTCTTTATCACCGAGGACGGCGGAGAGACATGGGAAAGCATTAACGAAAAAATGACCATGAGCGACGGCGGCATTCCTTGGATGAACGGCTACGCGATCCACTGGTGCGGCTGCCTGATGATAGACCCGTTTGACGCAAATAAAATAAAGGTGGTTTCGGGCAACGGTATATTTGCCTGCGACAATATCTGGGACGATTCTCCCGCGTTNTATTTTAACTCAAGGGGCGTAGAGGAAACAGTACCCTCGGAGCTTGCAACTATTCCGGGAGGACCGATAGTTACCAGCGTTTACGACTATGACGGCTTTGTTAACGACAACGCTTTTGAATACGGCTATGTTCANAACAGCAGGATAGGNTCGGCAACAAGCATTGCGGTCGCTTACGAAAGCCCCGACGTATGGGTAAAGAGCGGCGTCGGCGACATCGGCTTTTACTACACTCTTGACNGCGGCGATAACTGGCAGCAGGCTAAGGGCAAGCCCGAAACGGGAAAGGGCAACGGCAACGTAAGCGTTTCCGCTGACGGAAAGCGGTTCTTCTGGGCACCCGACAGTGCGGCAAGCCTGTACTATTCTGACGATAACGGCGATACATGGTCCGCAAGCGAGGGAATTTACGTTACAAAATACGTGGTATGCGATCCCGTTAACCCCGATTATGTNTATGCCACCAGCGGAAGCTCTTTCTATGTAAGCTCCGACGGCGGAAAAAGCTTTGAAACGACTTACAGTCTGTTCAGTGCCGCAAGGATCACCGTTATGCCGGGTAAAGAGGGCGTGGTTTATCTTCCCGCGGCAGGATTGCAGGTATCAACAGATCACGGCATGACCTTTGAAAGAAAAGAAAATCTCCTTGCCTGTCTCGGCGTAGGCGTGGGCAAGGGCAAGGACGACAGTTCACCCGACGCGATCTACGTTTGGGGCAGACCCACTAAAGAAGATACTATCGGAATCTACTGGTCCGAGGACAACGGCGAAACCTGGTCTGCCGTAACAAAGGGCGATATGCAGTTCGGCGGTATGGGTAATGGGTACTTTATTAAGGGTGATGTTAATGAGTATGGAAGATGTTATATCAGTACCGTTGGATTGGGTGTTATTGTGTGTGATCTTAATGGGAAATAAAAAAAATCAGAGAGCGGCACNGCANTANTGAGAGANCAAGCAAAATAATACATTGCACAAACTACGGGTAAATGTGTTATTTTTGCACTNANATTATTATAATAAGAAAATACGTTATACCCTATTAAAAAAACAACTGAGCCATTAAAACTCAGTTGTTTTTTACTATAATGAAGAAATCCTCATCAACTCAAGAGAGTAAACTCTTATTTCTTCTTACGCTTGGTTGCCGCCGCAATAACGGTGATCGCCGCTAACGGGATAAGCGAAATCGCTATACCTGTCGCGGGGTTGGTCTCGCTGCCGTTGGCACTTGTGCTTTCATCGGAGTTTGTACCGTTCTCGCCATTGCCCGTAACGCTGTTTGCGGGAGCGGTATTTTCACCGTTAGAGGTGTTGTTCTCGCTTGCCGCGGGAGTGCCGCCGTTGGAGGTGCCGTTCTCGCTTGCCGCGGGAGTGCCNNCGTTGGAGGTGCTGTTCTCGCTTGCCGCGGGAGTGCCAACGTTNGCGGTATTGTCCNCACTCGCTGCGGGAGTGCCGTTGTCAGCGGGAGTAGTCTCACTCGCTGCGGGAGTGCCGNTGCCGGAGCCGCCCAAATCNGGTACCGTGAAATTACCNCCGCCTGTGCTGCCGCCGGTGGCAGGAGGTGTGTCGGTCGTTTTCTCGCTGTATACCAACGCGTAGGTAGAAAACTTGCCGGTCTTGATCGTTACGGTNTCGGCGTTATCGTCCTGATCGGCTATAACAAAAGTATCACCGTTATGAACGCGGATTAACCAGTATGTGCGTCCCTCGCCGCGAAGTGCTTCGGGAATCTCAAATGTTATGGTTATCAATTCNTTGGTTTCGGTGATCTCTTCCTTAACGCCGCCGATCACCTTGTACAGTTTAACATCAAGGTACTGTCCCAACTTAAGGTCTTCCTCCGCCATGATAGCCTCGGTCTTTTCTTTATCCTCCGCGGAAACGGAATCCGTTCCATCATCAATCGTCAGCAGTATCGTTACCTCAACCTCGCCATTCTCAATAAGCTCCTGCTCCTCGGGAGTAAGAACCGCCTTGATAAGCTCGTCAAGCGGAGTTTCAAGCTTTGCTTCGGGGGCGTTCTCTCCGGATTGAACCTCTTTTGAAATATTTGCCTTGTCGGGATCGTCGGGATCGTCGGGATCGTCGGGATCGTCGGGATCATCGGGATCATCGGGATCATCGGGATCATCGGGATCATCGGGATCATCGGGATCATCGGGTTCGCCGCTTGTATCGGGTAAAATGGCCGCATTGTTCACAAAATCCTCCAAAGCGTCTGCATAATCCTTCAAGGAATCTTTTGGAACATAAATGTTTTTCAGATTATCACAGCCGTCAAAAACACCGTTGCCCAGTGTCGGCGGCTCTTCGCCCTTAAATGTTACCACTGCCAGCGCNGTACAGCCCTTGAACGCATTTTCTCCTATGGTTTCAACGTTCTCGGGAATTTCGATCTCCGTCAGCGATTCGCAGCCNTCAAATGCGCTCTTGCCTATTTCGGTCACTGTGTCGGGAATTTCAGCTTCCGTCAGTGATGTGCAGTCCTTAAAGGCGTTATCGCCGATAGAGGTCACGCCCTCTTCAATAACAACCTTTTCGATCTCGTCCGCAAATTCCGCCCAAGGAGCTTCGCTGCCGTCAGGCCAGTCAGTCATATCGCCGGTGCCGGTAATGGTGAGGGTTTTGGTTTCNGGGTCGTATGTCCAAGTCAGATTTTCGCCGCAGCTTCCGCTGTAGTCGGTATTGCCGCTCTCGCCGCCTGCTGCGGGTACCTCTTCCGTTTTGGTCCTACCGCATACGGTACATGTAAAGGTCTTTTCTCCCGCTTCGTCCGCCGCAGGCTCTTTGGTTATCTTGCCCTCGTCCCACGTGTGGGCGGCTTCGTCATTTTTCTCGCCGCAGTTGTTGAGGCAGTCATGCCAATGATAGGTATCGTCCTTGCTCCACTCCGTATCCCAATCGTGGGTGTGGCCAAGCATAGCTATCGGTTCNGTTTTAGTGCTTTGGCATACAGTGCAGGTGTAGGTCTTAACGCCCGCCGTAGTTTCGGTNGGCTGTGTTGTTATAACTCCATCGTCCCAACTATGCCCAAGGGCGGGAATAACCTCTTGCTTGACAAGCACCGTATCGCAGGTTTGGCAGTGGCTTCCCTCGGTCAGACCCGTGTCTGTGCAAGTTGGCTCAACGCGCGCATCGGTTACTGCAGTGTGTGCTGCTTTAATAACCGTTTCGTCTTTTGTTGTAGCTTCCGTGCATGCTTCATCTTTGAAATATGATTCACAGTCCGGGCAGTACCAATACTCAATATTGCCCGCTTCGGTGCAGGTTGCCGCCTTTGCCTCGGTATGCTCGGTATCGTGACCCGTTGCCTCGGTAACCGTANCCGCCTCTGTTATCTCNTCCNTGCAATCCTCATCACTGAAATATTTTTTGCAGACCGAGCAGTACCAATACTCTTTATTGCCGTCCTCGGTGCAGGTCGGGTCTTTTGCCTCGGTATNCTCNATATCGTGACCCTTTGCAATAACCGTATCTGCCTCTGTTATCTCGTCCGTGCAATTCTCATCGCTGAAATATTTTTCGCAGACCGAGCAGTACCAATACTCTTTATTGCCGTCCTCGGTGCAGGTCGCGTCTACTGCTTCCGTTTTCTCTGCGGGATGCGCACCCTTAAGCTGAACCTTGTCGTTGTTATAAACGATACTTTGCCCGTCTATATCCGCAGTAAAGCTTGNGCTTATGTCTTTCGCTGTTACGCCATCGGCAAATACCGTCACATCTGTAAAATTTGTACAGTCGGGCGTTTTCTTGGTATTAACACCTATCTTAGAATTGGTGTCAAAGCTGTTTCCTATGATTATCTCAGAGCTGTTTCCTATTGTTATTATCGTAGGGTCGTCGTCCCCGTGGTTAAGAAATACATTGTTTGCGGAACTATCCTTTGTATTACCGCTTATATCAATCTTTCCGTCAATTGTAAATGCGCCGCCAATAAAACATACACCACCGCCGTTGTTGTTTGNCGTGTTGTCCGAAATCGTGCCGCCGCTCATTTCAAATATGCCGCCTGTGAGTTTATAGGTTACAGTTTCACCAACGACGCTGGATACTCTAAACATGCCGTAGTTGTATACACCACCGCCGCTGTTTGCATTGTTGCTCGAAATCGTGCTGTTGCCGCTCATTGTGAATATGCCATTGTTGCATACACCGCCGCCGTTGGATGCCGTGTTGCCCGAGATTGTGCCGCCGTTCATTTCAAATNTGCCGTTGCTTGCCACATTTACACCGCCGCCGTCGGTGCTTGCCGTGTTGTCCGAGATCGTGCCGCCNTACATAGTGAAGNTTCCACNGTACACATAAACCGCACCTCCGCTGCCATTATCAACATTACCGCCGGTCAATGTGCCCGTTTTCCCACTGCTGCAATCGCAAAGAGTGAGTGAACCGCTTCTTTTAATATAAAAAATGCGCGCTNTCTCTCCCTCATTGACTGAAATTGTATGCCCATTCAAGCAAAGGGTAACGTTTGTGCCGTCGATTGTTATTGCCGTCCGACTACTGTCTTCGTTCTCATCAGCGGCATTGCTGAGGATAATATCATCGGCAAGATAATAATTGCCCGTTTTTGAGAGATCGTCGATGTTATCTTGACTTATAGCTGTCCAATCCGCTATATCAGTATGGCTGCTATCGCTGCAGGACAAATCACCGCACACCTTGTGACTTGTATGGTCTGCCCCCGCTGCCGCCATAAGAATTTTCCCCGGCAAGTCAAACGCCGCCGCCGTGACCGTAACCGCCGCCGCCGTTGCNACTGCGGCTATCCTCGTAAAAATTTTTTTCTTTTTCACAAAATCACTTCCTTTTTAATTTTGTAACAAAAAACACCCTAAAGCCACGGCGTAAACCGTGACTCAGGGTGTTAACTTTTGCTTACGGACGCGGCTGTCCCCGCAATACCTTTTATCAATATATTAACATATGTATTGGTATATGCAGACATAACCCCGCCCCCCTTTTCAATATGTATTGTAATTGTAACAGTTTTTTCCAAAAAAACAATACATCTTGCGTGAAAGAGCGTTTTTTTTGCGTGAAAAAGACTTTTTTATTTTATAAATCCACGAAATGCACAAAAAACAAGGGTTAAAATCAGATAAAATATCAAATAAANTTAAAATCTGAAATCTCTTTTCCCCTCGGNTTCTATCTCGGTAAGATACTTTTCCGCGATCTCCCTGACCTTATCCTTGGGTATATTCAAAAGCTCCTTTTTAATAAGCTCCTCGCCTATCTTCCTGGTTTTATCGCTTGCGTAATCCACAAGATACTCCTTTAAGGTCATCAGCGCGTTGGGGTGGCAGCAGTTTTGTATCTGTCCGCTTTTGCAAAGGCTCATAAATCTGTCGCCCGTTCTTCCCTCACGGTAGCAGGCAGTGCAGAAGCTGGGGATATATCCTATCTCCATAAGCCAGCAAACCACCTCGTCAAGAGTGCGTTTGTCCGAAACGTCAAACTGCTCGCTGCTTTCGTCCTCGGGTTCGGGTTCGCAGTAGCCGCCTACGCTTGTTCTTGAAGCTCCGCTGACCTGCGAAACGCCCAGCCGTATTACCTTTTCCCTTACCTCCTTGCTCTCTCTGGTGGAAATGATCATGCCCGTATAGGGTACGGAGATTCTTATACAGGCGCATATCTTGGCGAAAATATCGTCGCTTATGCTGTTGTCAAAGGCGGAGGGGTCAATATCGTCGGCATGCTTGATACGCGGTACGCTGATAGTGTGAGGGCCTACTCCGTGAACCGCTTCAAGATGCTCGGCGTGCATAAGCAGTCCCGCAAACTCGTACTTGTACAGCTCCAATCCGAAAAGCACGCCCAAGCCCACGTCGTCTATGCCGCCCTCCATTGCTCTGTCCATAGCTTCTGTATGGTAAGCGTAGTCGTGCTTCGGTCCCGTCGGGTGAAGCTGTTCGTAGCTTTCCTTGTGGTACGTCTCCTGAAACAGTATGTAAGTGCCTATTCCCGCGTCGTGAAGCTTGCGGTAGTTTTCGACGGTAGTAGCGGCAATGTTGACGTTAACGCGTCTTATCGCGCCGTTTTTGTGCTTGATACCGTAAATGGTATCTATACATTCCAGTATATATTCGATAGGGTTGTTGACGGGGTCTTCTCCCGCTTCGATAGCAAGCCGCTTGTGGCCCATATCCTGCAAGGCAATGACCTCTCTTTTAACGTCCTCCTGAGTCAGCTTCTTTCTGGGGATATGCTTGTTTTTAAGGTGGTAGGGACAGTAAATACAGCCGTTAACACAATAATTGGAAAGATACAAGGGTGCGAACATAACTATGCGGTTGCCGTAAAAGTCCTTTTTAATCTGCTCCGCAAGGTCGTATATCTCCTTTATCTTTTCTTCGTTTTCACATGCAAGCAAGACCGAGGCTTCACGGTGAGAAAGACCCTTTCTGAGCTTTGCTTTTTCGATTATTTGATCGACCAGCTCAAGATTATCCTTGTTTTTCTCGGCATAGTCAAGAGTTTCCCTGATTTCCTCATCGGAAATAAATTCCTCTGCTTTAAGTGATTTGGGATCGTACATAATGATTATCCTTTCTTTAGAACATGTTCTTATACTAATATCCGTTTGGACAGTAGATAAAATCTACTGTCCAAATCCTTCGGCTTTGCCGAAGGACCGCCAAGGGCGGCGGATATGTATGTTCAATACAATATCTGAGGGAGCTTCGCTCCCTCACGCTGCCGCTATTGCGGCAGCGCATTTAAAAAGTAGCTTGTCTACTTTTTAAATGGATATTAGTATTATATTATTCGGCGCAGTCGCCTCTTGCGCTTACCAATTCCCCGCCCGTGCTGTCTATCCGCTTTTTCAGGCATTGAACGCACTCCGCCGCTTCTTCGCCCGTACATATCTTGTTATCGTACAGGGAGTATTTTTTTCTTACGCCCACAGGAGAAAGATTGGGCATTACCACATTTGCCCCCGCAAGAATACCTTTTTCTCTGCCCATAGGGTCAATTGTTCCCAGTGCGGTTGTGGCGGGCAAAAGCACCTTGGGCAGCATAAGCCGTATCAAAGACAGCAAAAACAATGTCAGCTCAAGACCTCCCGCCGCCTTGTCCCCGAAAGGCGTATCCTTATGAGGGATAAAGGGTCCTATCCCCGCCATATGGGGCTGTAATTCCTTGATAAAGCGCAGATCCTTTACAATGCAGTCGGTGGTCTGATAAGGCGAGCCGACCATAAATCCGCAGCCTGTCTGATACCCTATCCTCTTAAGGCTCTTTAAGCATTCGACACGGTTTTCAAGGGACATATTCCGGGGGTGAAGCTTGGAGTAATGCTCATTATCCGCCGTTTCATGCCGAAGCAGATACCTGTCCGCGCCCGCGTCAAAAAGCCGCTTATAGCTTTCCTCGCTTCGTTCCCCCAAGGACAGGGTAACGGCGCAGTCGGGGTACTTTTCTTTAATGCTTCCGATTATTCCGCAGAATATTTCATCGCTGTAAAAATTATCCTCGCCGCCTTGCAGTACAAAGGTGCGAAAGCCCAGCTTATACCCTTGATCGCAGCAGGACAGTATTTCGTCGGGAGTAAGCCGGTATCTTTCGGCGTTTTTGTTGCTTCGCCGAAGCCCGCAGTATAAGCAGTCGTTTTTGCAGTAAGAGGAAAATTCAATCAACCCTCTCATAAAAACTCTGTCGCCGTAAAATTCGCGGCATCTTTCCCTTGCGTATCGGGACAGCAGCGAAAAATCCTCCGAGGTCCTGTTGTCTATAAGCTCTTTTAATCTATCGTCGGGCAGATCGGTGTTTGCATACAGTTTTTCAATATCTTCTCTGTGCATATCCTTTTCCCTACTTTGAGGAATAAGCCGCCTTCGCGCTTATTCCCTTAATACGCCCGATCTTTCCCGAAAGCGCGCTGATAACGTCCTGCGGCGCGTCTACCGCAAGGCTTATGATATTTATTCCCTTGCTTCTGTAAGGCACGCCCATTCGGCCGATTATGTAATTCCCGTAATCGTGGAGAATGTTGTTCAATTCGTTCACCGAATTTTCGTCCTCTACGATTATTCCAATGACTGCTACTCTTGTTTCCATTTAAAGCCTCCTTTTATTTTATTCCAAAATAAAAACGCACCCTTAAAAAAGGGCGCGTAAATACAGCATAGCTGTAAAATGCAATTATATACTGCCCTTTCGCCTTAAGTTTTACGTTTCGGCGTCAGTGAAATATGAACATTGAATGAATACTTCGGCGGGAGAAAAGCTCGCGCCTCAGATAAAATTATTATATACCGTCTTTTATGCTGTGTCAAGTGTTTTTATAAAATTTCCTTAAGCAGATCGGGAAAAATCTCAATGCTTCTCTTTAATATCCCGTTAATATGCGCGATCGCCGTTCCGTAGTTGGTGAAAGGCACTCCCGCGTCATTTGCGCACTGCATGCGGTATTTCATTTCCCTCTCGTTCAGCATACAGCCGCCGCAGTGGATAACAAGCGAATATTCCGATAACTCGTCGGGAAACTCGGTTCCGGACGTGGTTTTTATGTTAAGCTCCTTTCCCGTATACTCCTTAAGCCACTTGGGAAGCTTTACCGTGCCTATGTCCTCGCACTGTCTGTGGTGAGTGCAGCCCTCGGAGATCAGCACCGTATCGCCGTCCTTTAACCCGTCGATCGCCGCCGCTCCCTTTACAGCCGTTTCCAGAAAGCCTTTAAATCTTGCCATAAGTATTGAAAAGGAGGTCAGTGGTATATCCAAGGGAGTATCGGAAGCTACCCTTTTAAACGCCTGACTGTCGGTTATGACCATGGCGGGCTTTTTTCCGAGTACAGCCAAGGTTTCCTTTATCTCGGTTTCCTTAATGACAACGGACACCGCGTTTGCTTCCAGAATATCGCGGATAGTCTGCTGCTGCGGAAGAATAAGCCTCCCTTTAGGCGCGGAGGAATCTATCGGAACTACCAAAACCGCAATATCCGACGGCTTCAGCAGATCACCCACTAACTTCAGCTTGGTATCGTCGGTTTTCGCAAGTCCGCCTATGCGCTCCTTAAGCTCGTTTATATTTTCTCCCGTTTTTGCGCTTACAAAAAGGGAGCTTTCGTCCGCCCCGATACTTTTGCTTACGCCCAAATCGGACTTATTATAGGCTATAATAAAGGGAATCTGCTTTTTTTGTATTTTCGCTAAAAGCTCCCTGTCGAAATCGGTAAGTCCCTCCGCCGCCGACACGGTCAGCACGGCGATGTCGGTTTTATTCAGCACGTTGTTTGTCTTTTTTACTCTTAACTGCCCCAATTCGCCCTCATCGTCCAAGCCCGCGGTGTCTATTATCATAACGGGTCCCAAAGGAAGCAGCTCCATTGATTTGTATACGGGATCGGTGGTAGTGCCCGCAATATCCGATACCAAAGCTATATCCTGTCCCGTAACCGCGTTTACAAGGCTTGATTTGCCCGCGTTGCGCCTGCCGAAAAAGCCTATGTGAAGTCTGTTCGCGGATGGTGTGTCGTTGAGTCCCATAATAGTGTTCCTTCCATCAATTAAAGCGATTCCAGATCGGTAAGATCAAAGGGCGTTTCCTGATATACGCAGAAGTTGAGCCAGTTGCTGTACATTAAGCTGGCGTGTCCGTGCCATGTTATAAGAGGGGGTAAAGAGGGATCGTCATGAGGGAAGTAATTTTTCGGCACTTCGATCTCAAGTCCTTTTTCCTTATCCCTTAAGTATTCGTTTTTTAAGGTGTCGCGGTCGTACTCGGCGTGTCCCGTTATAAATATCCGACGGTTGGAAATATCGGAAACTATATACGCTCCCGCCTCGTCGGAATAGGCAAGCACCTTCAATTCGGGTACGATCTCTATATCCGCGGTGTCCACCTCGGTGTAACGGGAATGAGGTACGAAAAACACATCGTCAAAGCCCTTTAACAGCGGGTGATTAACAGCGTTTACCTTATGCGGAAATACGCCGAACATTTTTTTGCTTAAGGGCTTTTTCGGGATTCCGTAGTGATAGTAAAGCCCCGCAAACGCGCCCCAGCATATGTGAACGGTACAAAAGGCGTGGGATTTCGTCCACTCCATAATGCCGCAAAGCTCCTTCCAGTAGTTGACCTCTTCAAATTCAAGCTTTTCCACCGGCGCGCCCGTGATGAAAATACCGTCAAAGTACTGCTCCTTTACCTTATCAAAGGTAGTGTAAAAATTGTGCAGATGATCCCAAGCGGTATTTTTGGGCAGGTGGGTCTCTGTATAGATCAAGGTTATATCCACCTGTAACGGAGTGTTGCTGAGCAGTCTCAAAAGCTGTGTTTCCGTTTCGATTTTAGTAGGCATCAGATTGACTATGCCGATTTTCAGCGGTCGTATATCCTGTCCCGAAGCGCGGTCGCTCTCCATTACAAATATATTTTCCCGCAAAAGAGTCTTAAAAGCGGGCAGATCGTTCGGTATTCTTATTGGCATTTTTGTCTTTCCTTTTCTGATAAATTATACACATTCTTAATTCTATTAACCAATTATAACAATTTCCGCTTTTTTTGTCAATATAAAGTTTTATTCCGAAAAACGATTTTTGAATGTGCATTTTTCATTTGAATATCGTTCCAAAATACGTTATAATAATTATTAAGATCGATAAGCTGACCGAAACGGAGAAAAAAATGCACAGACAGATCAAATATTTTCAGGCGGTAGTTCGCTGCGGAAGCTTTACGGAAGCGGCAGCGGAATGTTACATATCACAGTCGGCAATCTCGCAGCAAATTCAGGCACTTGAGAGAGAGCTCGGCGTTAAGCTGCTTGAACGCAAAAACCGAAAATTTACCGTTACTCCCGCAGGCGAATATTTTTACAAAAAGAGCCTGAGACTGACCGCCGAATTTGAAAAAATATGCCGAGAAACCGCCAATATCGCACATAAAGCCGATCCAGAGCTTAGTATAGGCTATCTGAAATGTTACGGCGGTCAGGAATTTCAAAAAGCGGTGGCGGAGTTTTCCGAAAAATATCCCGATATTTCCATTCACATTATCAATGGGAATCACGAAGAGCTTTATGATCAACTGCGGCTGGAAAAGGTGGATCTGATATTGAGCGATCAACGCCGAGCGTTTTCCGACGAATACGAAAACTGCCTTTTAACTACCTGCGAGTGCCGTATCGAAACCTCGGGGCATAGTGCCATTGCGAATATGGAGAGCGTTAACATTAACGATTTAAAGGATATTCCGTGTATTTTGGTAGCTTCACCCAATCAGCGTGAAAACGAACAGAATTTTTACCGTGATGTGGTTGGCATCGAAGGCGATTTTTTGTTTGCCGATAATTTAGAGGAAGCAAGGCTTTTGGTCGTTGGAGGAAAAGGCTTTATGCCAATAGAGGGAAACGAAGGCACGGCGCAGCTCGGTATTTCCCTGAGGAATATCCCGCTGATTAGGAACGGGAAAAGGATCAAGCGAAGCTACTGTGCCTTTTGGAAAGCCGATAACGCTAACATTCACGTGCTGAATTTTGCAGAAATACTAAAATCAAAATTTAAAGTATAATAAAATCTATCCGTATTCATAATCCGAATACGGATATTTTGCATAAGTTTTTATTATGAAACGTACGATAAAAATGAATTGATTTTTTAAAAGTTATTTTGTATAATAAATATAAAAGTTTATTTGTACGCAGAAAACCGTATCGGATATTGTAAATATCCGATGTAAAAATTAAAAGGCAGGAGGATAAGCATGAGCAAAATTTTAATCGTTTATTATTCCCGCAAGGGCGAAAATTACTGGGGCGGAAGCATAAAAAATCTATCCAAGGGAAACACAGAGACGATGGCGGAAATGATACAAAAAGCCGTTGGAGGAGATTTATTTGAGGTGGACACCGTAAAGCCTTATTCCTCCGATTATCATATCTGCACCGAGGAGGCGAAAGGGGAGCTGAGAAGCAATGCCCGTCCCGAGCTGAGAAGGTATTTGGACAGCCTGGACGGCTATGATACGATTTTTGTGGGCTATCCCAACTGGTGGGGAACAATGCCGATGGCAATGTTTACTTTTTTGGAGCATTATGATCTCGGCGGAAAGAAAATTATTCCCTTCTGCACCAACGAGGGCAGCGGAATGGGCAGCAGTGAACAGGACCTGAAAAAAATCTGCACAGGTGCCGAGGTAAAAAAGGGTCTGACATTGCGTGGCAGCGAAACGGCAAATTCCGAATCAAGAGTGACGGAATGGGCTAAAAAAATAATTAACGAATAGGAGTATTTATTATGGCAATTTCAAATGCGGCAAAGGAATACCACGAAAAAATGTTCCCGAATCACAAGTCGGACTTTTTGGCGACCGATCCCGAATTTATCGAAATTTTTGATAATTTTGCGTTTGATGAAGTAGTAAACCATGACGACCTTGACGACAAAACGCGCTTTATGGCAATTTTATCGGCGTTGCTGGGATGTCAGGGCGCGGACGAATATCGGGCAATGCTCCCCGCCGCAATGAATTTCGGAGTCACTCCCACGGAGATAAAGGAAATAGTATATCAAGCTGTCGCTTATCTCGGAATAGGCAGAGTATTTCCCTTCCTTAAAATCACCAACGAGGTTCTCACCGAAAAGGGCGTTCAGCTTCCGCTGCCGCCGCAGTCCACAACTACCACTGAAAACCGCCGCGAAGCGGGAACACAGGCTCAGGTGGATATTTTCGGAGAGGGCATGCGGGATTTTTGGAAATCGGGACCCGAGGAGAGCCGGCATATCAATTTGTGGCTGGCCGACAACTGCTTTGGCGATTACTACACCCGCGGCGGCTTGGATCACCGTCAGCGCGAAATGATCACCTTTTGTTTTTTAGCGGCTCAGGGAGGCTGTGAGCCGCAGCTTACGAGCCACGCGGGGGCTAATATCCGTATCGGAAACGATAAGCAATTTCTTATAAAGATTATTTCGCAATGTCTGCCGTATATCGGTTATCCTCGAAGCCTTAACGCGCTTCGGTGTGTGAACGAGGCCGAAAAAAGCGGAAAATAATAAATTAGGAGGTTATTTATATGAAAACATGGCTTATAACGGGCGTATCCAGCGGATTCGGATATGAAATGACCAAAATACTCTTGGAAAAGGGAGACCGCGTAATAGGTACCGTTCGTGTCAAGGACAAGGTGCAGGGCTTTATCGATAAGTACCCCGACACCTTTGACTGTCAATTGTTGGACGTAACGGACGTCCACAAGGTTCAAAGCGTGGTTAAAAATTCCTTTGAGAAGCACGGACGGATTGACGTGATAGTAAGCAACGCGGGCTACGGGCTTTTCGGCTGTGTTGAGGAGCTGAGCGATGAACAGATAGACCACATCATAGCAACCAACTTAGTAGGCTCTATCCAATTTATAAAAACCGCACTGCCCTATCTGCGCAAACAGGGAGGCGGCAGAATAATCCAAATGTCAACCTACGGCGCACAGGTGGCATTTGCCGCAAATTCAATGTACCACGCCACCAAATTCGGGATAGAAGGCTTTTGTGAAGCGTTGGCACAGGAGGTAAAGCAGTTTGGAATAGGCGTTACGATGGTTGAGCCGGGCGGCGCAAGAACCGAATTTCGCTACGGCAGCGCGAAGGTTGCGGAGTTAATGCCGGAATACGAATCCTGTCACGGATTTTTGAATATGCTGGACGCTTCCAAGGGATTGGCACCCGGCGACCCCGTGAAAATGGCGGAACGTATTATCGAAAGCACGGACAAGGAACCCGCGCCGCTGCGTATGGTTCTGGGCTCACAGGCTCTTTCTTCGACTGTCGCAAGATTAAGGGAGCGTGTAGCCGATTATGAGACTCAAACGGAGCTTGCCGCTTCAACGGATTTTCCCGTGGAGTGATAAAAAGTGTCTGTAAAAAAGAAAATTTAAATGCGGCGAAGCCGCAAGTACCTTTTTCGCTTCCTTTTTGTGTTACAAAAAGGAAGTGGGGGTGAAGCGGAGCTTAAGCTCCGCGAGGGGGCAAAGCCACCTAAAGTGAGTGATCGTGGCTCCACAGAAGCAGGCGAAGCCGCCGCTTCGGGCGTTGACGTCCCTGTCAACGCTTTGGGCGGCCGCCGGTTCGCATCCTTGCGAAGCCGCCGCTTCGAGAATTAACATATTACCGATAATAATATACCCGTCAAAGCCTTATTTTCACTCGGCTTTTGACGGGTTATATCTTTATTGGGTTTTATACGATCCCTTTATATATCGGTACGCTTTTTCAGCCTTCGCCTCTAAACCATTTTCTTATCCACGCTCCGCCCTCGGACAAGTCGCCCGCGCTCCAATTTCCGCCCGCGGAAGCACTTTCTTTAAATGCCGAAGAAGTTTCGTTTTTATTTGCAAGATTCCAGTTTATATAGCTGATACCGTACTTATCCAGCAGATCGAGCCACTGCTTGGCTTGTGAGAAATCATTCGCTCCGTTTCCGGAAGCGTCGCAGGTGCCGAATTCGGAAACAAATACGGGAAGCCCCTTATTGTAGCAATCGGTAAGCCTCTGTCTCAGCCAATCCGTATGTGTGGCAGCGTAAAAATGCAGTGCATAAAGCACGTTTTTCTCTTTAAGCGGATTGGCGGCTGCCTTATCTATGTCCTGGCTCCATGTGGGAGTTCCCACAATGATAACCGAATCAGGAGCGTTTTTGCGTATGACCGCAATGACCTCCTCAGCATACGGCTTTATATCGTTATCCCAGCTTACTCCTCCGTTGGGCTCATTGCATATCTCATAAAGCACGTTATCGTAATTCTTGTACTTTAAGGACATTTCCTCAAAAAAACTTAAGGCTTCCGATTTGTTTGTCTGAGGATTGCCGTCGCTTAAAATATGCCAGTCAATAATAACATACATTCCCAAATCGGTCGCCGCCTGAACGCCCTTGTCTATAAGAGCCTTCAGGTCCGACCGGCTTCCCCCGCTGCAATATCCGCCGTATTCGGCGGTATACATAGCAAGACGCACAACGTTGGTGTTCCAATCGTCACGCAGTGTTTTAAAAGCGTTTTCGTTTACAAAGTCGGGAAACCAGCTTAAGCCGTGAGTACTCATTCCCTTAAGCTGAAAGTTATCACCGTTTTTGTCGACCAATTGAGTACCTTTAACAGACAATTTTCCGTGCTCCTTTACAAGTCCTGCAACCGCGGGGGCGGGAAGCAGCGCAGCTGTTTCGCTGACCGTAGTGTCGGCGGACTGACCGCCTGCGCCTGTATTTCCGCCGCCGCTTTCGGTTTTCACCGTATTACCGTTAACCGTGACGTCATCAGGTGCTTTAAACTCGACCGGTGATGAAAAATTAAAGCCAAAGCCCGCACTGCCGCCGCTTGCAACGCTTCCGTTGTAAGATTCGTTGGTAACGGTAAGGACCTTGCCGCCAAGCTCGAATTTTCCGTTCCATGAGGCGGTAACTTTAAAGCCGTCGGGAACATTTATTTTGACTGTCCAATTTTCTATATCCGTTCCGCCGTCGTTAGCTATCGTAAATTCGCAGGTGCCGCAATAGCTTCCGTTTTCCTGCCACGTACCGGGTATATTGCAGCTTGCCGTAAGAGTGCCGATGGGCTGCGCCTGCGGAATCTCTGATGTCTCGGCGCAAGTCTGCGCCCCTGTCCGGGGGTCGGTCGGGGCTTCCGCTGCCGAGGATGTGACGGTTTGGGCAGCGGAAGAGGTTGAAGCGGCGGTCTGCGCTTTTGAAGTTTCCTCGGCAGACTCCGAGATATTCGCCGTTTCCTCCGTTCCTGCCGTTTCGGCCGCTGTCGTTTTTTCTGCTTCCGTTATTTTTACCGATTCTGTCGTTTTGACCGCTTCCGTTGCCGCCTTCGTTTCATTGTCGGTATTTTCCGAAACCTCGGTATCATTTTTTTCTTCGGTACTTTCCTCGGCGGTGTTCTCGGCGTTCCCGCTTTCCCCCAAGGCAGCCGACAAGCCGCCCTGAGCCGAGCCGTCCGCTGTTTCGGCGTCCGAAACGGAGTTTTCGATATTACAGCCCGTCAGAGTAAGCGTTAATGCCGCAAAAAAAGCGATTGCTTTTACAAAAATCTTTTTCATATGTACAGCTCCAAACAAAACCGTTTTTTACAAATTACTTTATTTTAATAATACATTTTTATGTCGTTTTTGTCAAGTGCTTTACACTGTTTCGCTAAGAAAATCGGTAAGAAACCGAATTTTTATATTGACACTGTCAGCTAATGGTGATAAAATATAAGCAGGAGGTGATCTGATAAATATGCAAGAAACTGCAAGACTTATACTCGGATTACGTGCAGCAGGTTGGAGTGAAAAACAAATCAATGACTTTATGCTGTTTATTGGGTCCGGAGAAGAACAGTACAAGCCAACACCGAAAAACGGTGAAAAAGAAGAATAATAAAGGGACTGTAAAAAAACTCAATATAAACATAACCCGTCAAAATCCGAAAAATAAGGTTTTGACGGGTATATTTTATTAAAAAGCAAATGCTGCCACGGCAATTTCACAATTTCCCCCGTTTTGAATATAATAAAAAGTAATACACATCAAGTTTTTTACCGATAAAACAAGAAATTAACATATGGAAAGGAATGGTGTATATGTGCGGAATTGCAGGCTGGGTGGACTTCGGCGCAAGCATTAAGGACAAACGGGCGGTAATGGAGGAGATGAGCAGGCGGCTTTCCCCGAGAGGACCCGATGAAAAGGGATTTTTTTACAGTGACAATTGTAATCTGGCTCATGCCCGTCTTACAATAATCGACCCCGAAAACGGAAAACAGCCCATGACACGCGAAAATTATACTATCTGTTATAACGGGGAGCTTTATAACACTTATGAGCTTCAAAAATCCCTTGAAGCCATGGGCTACTCCTTCGGAGGACATTCGGACACGGAGGTGCTGCTTACCGCCTACTTACAGTGGGGCGAAAAATGCTTGGAACGCTTAAACGGCATCTACGCCTTCGCGGTATGGGACAGCATGCGCAAAAAACTGTTTGTCGCAAGGGACAGAGCGGGAGTAAAACCGTTTTATTACAGTATTTTGAATAAAGGCTTGATCTTTGCTTCAGAGCCCAAGGCCATTCTTGCTCACCCCGACGTCAAACCCATAATCGACGGCGAGGGAATAGCCCAGATAATGCTGTTGGGACCGGCGGTAAAACCCGACAGCGGAATTTTCAAGGATATTAAGCAGCTTCCGCCGGGATGCTTTGCGGTATATGAAAGAGGCAGCTTTACGATGAAAAGCTACTGGCAGCCCACGGCAGAGCCTCACACCGAAAACGCTTCCGAGACCGCGGAGCATTTGGCATTTTTGATAGGCGACAGCGTAAAACGGCAGCTTGTAAGCGATATGCCGCTGTGTACTTTTCTCTCGGGCGGACTTGACAGCAGTATAATAAGCGCGATTGCCGCCGCGTATTATCGGGAAAAGGGGGAGACCTTAAACACCTACTCGGTAGACTACAAGGGCAACCGTGAGAATTTCCGCGCCTCGCTTTTCCAGCCCGACGAGGACGCGCCGTGGATAGTTAAAATGAGCGAGCATATAAAAAGCGTACATACCAACGTGGTGATAGATACCCCCCAGCTTGCGGAGGCTCTTTACCCGAGTACGACCGCAAGAGACGCTGCGGGCATGGCCGACGTTGACAGCTCCCTGTATCTGTTTTGCGGAGAGGTAAAAAAGAGGTTTAAGGTGGCGGTCAGCGGGGAATGTGCCGATGAATCGGAACACGTATTGTAACAATCGAACAAATATACAAGTCCGCACGGGAGCAGATATGCTTGCCCCATGCGGACTTATACTAATTACCGATAATTTTAGATTGAAGCACCGTAAACGCTGATCACATCGTTAAGAAAGATCGGTATAAATATTATCAATCATCATCGTTTAAGTCTTCCTCGTCCAAATCCTCATAATCCTCATAATCTTCATCAACACCTTCATAACCCGCTTGTCTTCCCGCTTTTTTTCTGTACCTGTTGTAAATTACGACAGCGGCGGCGGCAGCCGCAAGAAGCACCGCCGTTTCGGCAGCAGCGATTATTGCGGTGTACTTACCGCTTTCCGCGGGATCTACCGTCAGAGTGAAAAAGGTCTGCGCCTGACCTCCGTTAAGGATAAGCGTTATAATTGCTTCACCTATGGATTTCGCGGTAATAACGCCGTTTTTATCCACCGTGGCAACGCTTTCGTCCGAGCTTATGTACAGTACCTGCGTTACGGATGCCTCCTTAGGCTCATACTGATAGTACGGCATGTAAATATCGCCCACATGAACGCTTTTGGCGGGTGAGTCAAAGGTAACGGTGCTGACGGCAAAACGTTCCGCCATTTCCTCGTAGCCGGAAAAGCACTCTAACGTACTCCCGTTATACAAAAGGCAAACCGTGCTGTCTCCGTACAGGCCGAAAACGCAAACGGCCCGTTCGTTTTCCGCGATTTGTACCGCAATGTCCTTTCTATCCAGTCCGCTGAAAGAAAAGTAGCCGTTTTTATCGGTAACGGCAGTTATACCGTCCGCGCGGATCGCTATTCCTTCTGTCGGATTGCCGCCGCTGTCGTAAAGACAGCCGTCAAGCCTTGCTTTTTGGTAGACCATTTCCTCATCGGTTACCTTTATGTAAACCGTTTCCGAAAAGTCCGTATTTAAACAGGATACTGTTATATACGCCTCGCCCGTGCTCTTGGCGGTAACTATTCCGTTTTCGTCCACCTCCGCGATCTCGGGGCTGTCGGAGGAAAAGACTATACTGTACCGTCCCGCGGCTTCCTCGGGAAGAACGGACGCTTGAATATAGACGCTTTCACCGATTTTTAAGGTATGGCTTGTTTCGTTTACCACAAGCGCGTTCGCCTGTGCTATCGAAGCGGCCGAGTTGACCCTTACCGTTGCCGTGAGGTCTCCTACCCTTACCGTAATGTCCGCGCTTCCCGCGCCTCTTGCCGTGATGATTCCCGCCTCGTTTACGGTGGCAACGGCAGTGTTATCACTGTAATATCTTGCCGTACCGAGGTCGGCCGTGCCGTTTTCCACCCACCAATAAAGCTGAACCACTTGACCTATTTCCAAATTAAAGGTATAATATGTAAGAACAAGACGAGCTGTCGTCTCGACATCGGTAACAATCGGCTCGGTGTTTGAGGAATCGGGAGTATTGCTGCCGGTGCCGCTTTCACCTGTACCCGGCGTACTGCCGGCGGTGCCGCTTGTATCGCTTGTGCTGTCCGACGAGCTTGTATCGCCCGTATCGGGCGTTAAATCGATTATTCCGGCGGTATCCGATGAGGTTGTATTAAACGGGTTCACATCATCCGACGAGGTAGTATCGAACGGGTTCACAGCGTCCGGGTCGGCCGTTGTGGTCTCCTCCGGTGTGGTGATCACGACAATAGCGGTGGGAACCTCTTCCGTGGTCTCTTCTTCGTAATACGGTACGGTGACAATTCCATCCTGCGGTTCCTCCGTCGTCATATAGGATATGGCGTTGGCGGTGCCGAAAAAGCTTAAAATCAAGCCGGCGGCAGCCGATACCGATAAGATTTTTCTTATTCTTTTACCGAAATTTTGCATAATAACTTTTACCTTTATCCATAGAGTATATTTATTTGTATTTTATACTAATTCATAAAAAATGTCTATACATTGATCGAAAATCAGTATTGAACAGAGAGGTACTTATGAAAAAAATATTGATGCTGGCTTCCGAGGCTTCGCATTTCAGAAACTTCCATATTCCGTATATTAAATATTTGCAGCATAAAGGGGATAAGGTTTTTACCGCGTCGAACGGAAGCTTTGACATGGACGGAGTGAGCCATTTTTATATGCCGTTTAAAAAAAAGCTGATCAGTTTCGGCAACATAAAAGTGATCTTTAAGCTTGCAGGACTTATGCGAAAGGGAAAATTCGACATTGTATACACCAATTCCACCTTAGCCGGGTTTATGGGAAGAATGGCGGTCATTTTATCGCGGCAAAGGTACACAAAAGCCTATCACATCTGCCACGGCTATCTTTTCAACGATGACGGCGGCAAAAAGGCCAAAATATACCTTTTTTTTGAAAAGCTCGTTCGCAAACGTACAGACCTGCTTGTCGTTATGAACAACGACGATCTTGAGATAGCAAAAAAATATTCCTTGGGAAAACAAATCTCCTTTGTAAATGGTATGGGCTTAAATACGGAAATGTTCCCCCCTGTCGCCGACGAAAAAATAAACGATATGAGGAAAAGTCTTGACGCCGACGAAAACACGCTGCTTTTTCTTTGCGCCGCTGAGTTTTCACCCAGAAAGGATCAATATACCATTATAAAAGCACTGTCTTTGCTGAAGCGTTCCGATTGCAGGGTGATCTTTGCGGGAGACGGTCAGCTTCTTGAGGAGTGCAGAGTGCTTGCAAAACAGCTCGGCGTTGATAACAAGACGGCGTTTTTGGGATATTTTGACAATATGAACCTGTTGTATCGTTCCTGCGACTGTCTTATTTCCGCGGGACAATTTGAAGGGCTGCCCTTCAATGTAATGGAAGCGTTATACTGCGGTGAAAATATCATTCTCAGCGATGTTAAAGGAAACAGAGACCTTTCGTTTAGCGTTGAAAGCGTAAGCGGTACGCCGGGTCAGTCACCCGCGGACAGACTTTTTCCCCACGGAGATTTCAAAGCACTGTCGGAGCTGATGGAAAAGGCGGAAAAACCCTTATCGCGCAATTGCCGATTATCTGACAAATATTTTCTTAAAAAAGTCCTTGATGAAAACGTAAAGCTGTTTCACATGGACGATTAATTGGCATAAATCTATTATACACCATAAATTTCGGTTTGTCCAGCTATTTGAAATAATTTTGCCATACAAAACCGCTCTGTGAAGTAAATTTTCCAATTTTTTCCTCCGTGAAAAAGGAAGAATTTGCAGCATATTCCGTATCGTGGACAATTATTTGACAACCCCAAAAAGTTTCACGTCATTATATACAAAATGCTTTTTTGGATTATGTACAATTGTTATATATTTTTACAAAATTCTTTAGGTTTTTTCCGTTAGGTATTGATTATTTTTTTGGCTTATGATATAATAACATCAATCGAAAATTTAAGGGTAAATTTCGGTCTTTAACAGACTGTCGGTTGCCAGCCGGTTCGATTATTACAGCTGTTACAGCGGTAAAAGTCAAAGAAATACTGTGTCGGGTGGGAATTGAATGCTTATTTACTTGATTAACATTTTTTTAATTATTGTATGGGCATTGATATTCCGCATCGGAAAGAAAACAAAGCTTAAACAGATTTTGTTTGTGGCAATATGTTTTTTGCAGTGTATTTTGATTTCGGCGGTCAGATACAGGGTAGGCTATGACTATTCCATGTACGCTATCGGCTTTTTCAAAATGGTAATAAAGGGATTTTCCAAGATGAGTTACCTCGATTGGGAAATCGGATATATTCTCCTTAATAAAATAGTGGGAATCTTTACCGCACAGCCGGGAGCGATTATGGTGGTCACATCGGTCATAATCATGGCCGGACCCGCTTATTTGATAGCACGGTATTCTAAAAACGTTTATTTATCGGTTTTCCTGTATGTTAACCTTTACCTGTTTTATCTTGATATGAACTATCTGAGGCAGGCGATAGCGATGTCGATTTTATGCTTTGCCTACGGATTCCTGAGAGATAAAAAATTCTGGCGGTTTCTGCTGTTGGTGATAATTGCGTCAACGTTCCACTTTACGGCAATATATATGATTCCGGTATATTTTGTATGTTTGCTTAAAATCAACTCACGAACACTGTTGCTGTATTTATTCGGTTTGTTCTACTATTTTATGCTGTCCGACGGCTTTTTGAAATTCCTGCTGTCAAGATTCCATACCGAGTATCTGGATTCTAAGTATATAAAATTGGGCATTACTCCCACTTTTGCGGTTTACCCCCTCATTTTGGCCTTGGCGGCTGTGATTTTGTCTTACTATGTTAAGAATATACCGAGAAACCTTGAGCTTTCGATACATCTTACCCTTATGATGGGCTTTTGGCAAGTCGTAATGACAAAACATTCTCTTTTTGAACGTTTTTCTTACTACACCATGATTTTTGTTGTTTTGGCGGTGCCCGAAATGATTTTGGCCTTTAAAGCACAGCTTAAAACAAACCTTAAGGCAAAATATGTTTCTTTTGCCCGCGGCGATGAAAGGAAAACACGCTCCGCCGTAAGAAAAGCAAAGCGTAAAACCACTGCGGCGGTATATTCCGTAACGGCAGCGATTGCGGTATTGGCTTTTGTTCACAATATGGTCGGGCTGATCATTCCCGAAAGCGGCGCACATGGTGTTTTACCCTATCAAACGCGCTATGAAATCGAAATACCGAGTATTGACGCTTTCTTTAAAGGTTAGTCAAGCTTGGTGGGATTTGACGCGTTATAACATTCGGAATAACTGTTCATGGCTAATAACCGTGACGTTATCAATAAAAAATTTATTTTTCATGTGGAGGATTAATTATGAAAAAGCGTTTTTTCAGCACAGCTGTTGCAGTTGTAGCGGCTATGTCTCTTTCTGTCGGTGCTTTTGCTGATGCCGACATAGCTAATCCCGGTTGGTCCGACCTCGTTGGCGGAAGCGATTACGAGGAAACCGTTGTATTGGCTGACTGTGAGGACGGAGAAGTAGTTCTCGGTTCCGACGAAGGTTTGGCAATTGTGGGAAATGTTGAAGATTTCCCCGCAGGCGTAACATCAGTTACACTTGTAGCTTCCGTAGGCCAGCTTAAGGCTGCTCCTGCTGCCGAAGCTGTAGAAAACATCAAGACCGTTAAGAAGAACGTTGAATCTGTTACTTACGGAATCAGCGTTACCCTTTACGATCAGAACCACAACAGCATTGAGCCCGTAAATCCCTTGGAGGTTCACATTGCTTCCAACAATGCAAACAAGGCGTCCACTTTTGCTGCTTATATCAGCGACAACGGTGCTGACGTTGAGGTTATCACTCTTAAGCGCAACAGCACAAGAACTGTCTTCATCTTTAGCGCACCTCACTTCTCCAACTATTATCTTGCTACAACAAAGACTACTACCGGCGGCACTATCGGTGGCGGCGGTAACGGAAGCGATCCTGCTCTTACATCCGATGCAGCATCAACAACAGCTCCCGACGCCGAAAACACTGACAATAGCGGCAACAACGGCGGCGACACCACACAGGCACCCTCTGATACCACAGTTGACGACGGAAACAACGGCAACACCGGCAACAACGGCGGTGACACCACACAGGCACCCTCTGATACCACAGCTGCTCCTGCAGTTGACGACGGAAACAACGGCAACACCGGCAATACCGACGGCACAGGCAACGATAAGAACCAGGCAACAGGCGTAGTTCTTGGTGTTATTCCTGCGGCTATCGCTGCTGCGGCAGTTGTAATCTCCAAGAAGAGAAAGTAATTTCAATTTAATGAAATGACAGCTTAATTACAATGCAGTGCAGAAGCACTGCATTGTTTTTTAAGTGAGTATAATACAAAATTTTATATACCCGTNTTTAATTATATCATAATATTATACTTTAAGTATAATCGGTATAATTAAAAACGGGCATAGATACCAAATTTTATACAATATTATCCTCTCTTTAAAAAATACGTATCTTTTTATACTAATAACCATTTTTACTATTTTTAATTGGTTAATAATTTTAAAGATATTCTATAAGCGGTATAAATCAAAAGNATTAAAATTAGGATATANGATCATTTAAGGGAAAGGAAAAGTATCAAGGTGACTGTTGCAAAAAAAATTGAAAACGAAATGAAGTACTTTGAATTTTTCAAGGGCTTCTTTAAAAGAAATATCAGACGCAGGTATATTAAAAACCCATTNAGAATGTCCGTAACTGTACTGGGACCGTTTCTTGTTATGGCGGCGGCTGCTCCGCTGATGTCCGNTTTGTTTCCCGAAAGCACGGACAATTTTCCCATGTACGTGCTTTGCGGAGAACTTGCATTCATATTTCTTTTTAATTCAGCGCGGCGTTCAATAAAGGCTGTTGTCCGCAACAAAGCGTACATTCGCTCAATTTATCTGCCGAAGCACCTCTTTGTGGTGTCGGCGGTAGNGGAAAACGCATTGCCATTTGTGGTATCCTTAGTACCGCTGTTGTTTNCCATGCTTTTTACGGGGGCTAAGTTTACGTTTAATCTGCTGATGCTTCCTCTTTTGTTCGCGCTGATGTTTATGTTTTCATTGGGCTTTTCTTTGATTCTGGCCGCATACGGAACGCTGATAAAGGGTATTTACCGTTTATATCTTATATTCTCGGCAGTATGGCTTTTGGCNACTCCGATTTTTTACCCTTTGACCGCTGTTCCCGAAAAGCTGCGCTTCCTTTTTGATGTTAANCCTGCCGTTCATTATATTGATATAATGCGAACAATTTGCGTCGGCGGCGTACCCGCCGAAAGATCCCTGATAATTGCTACAATTTACTCGGTGCTTGTGATGCTGNTGGGNATCTCTGTGTTTAAATCAAAGGAAANCGAGTTCTTCCTTTATATCTGACCGATACTGTTTTCAAATTAAATTACGAACAAATTTAACGGAGGATTTAAGGTTTGAAGCCAACGGTTTCCCCTGCTTTCGCTATTGTTCCGATTTACGTTTTAATTTTACAGCAAGCCGAAAGGAATACCAAAAATGAGCGATACTGCTATAAGAGCCGAAAATGTTTCCATGTCGTTTGATCCTGACAGCAAGCGTCAAGTGGGACTTGGCGGATATTGGGCGAGACTGCTTAAGAAAAAAACAAGCTCTGATAAGTTTCAAATGCTGAATGACATTTCCTTTAAAATAAAAAAAGGCGGCTCTTTGGCTGTGATAGGAGCGGAAGGCTCGGGAAAAACCACGCTTTTAAAGCTTGCCGCGGGCATTATAACTCCGACAGAGGGAAAAATTATAACCAAGGGTTCTATCGGAACGGTTTTTGCCGAGGATAAGGGCTTTGATCTTTCTCTTTCGGCAAAGGAAAACATTTACATTATGGGTTCCTTACGAGGTTTTACAAGAGAATACATGAAAAAGCGGGTTGACAAAATAATAGACTTTGCGGAGCTGGAGGGCTTTGAANGTACGCCAGTAAAAAAGCTTTCCCATGAAACAAGNCTGCGGCTTGCCTTTTCCATCGTCTCTCACGTAAAGACAGATATTCTTATTCTTGACGAGGCNTTGTCTCCATGCAGCGCGGAATTTCGCGCAAAGTGCGAAAAACGTATAGCCAAAATGAAAGATTCGGGTACCGCCGTCTTATCGGTATCTTATTTACCCGATCATATATCAAATGTATGCGAGAATGCAATTTGGATAGATAACGGTGAAATGATGATGTATGATACCGCGCAGAAGGTATGGGAAGAGTATGAGAAATTTTGCCAAGAATCGTAAATAATACTAATTTTCGATCAATATATAGACATTTTTTGTCGATCAAAAATTGGTATAAGGCAATGCCGACTGATTATTTGCTTTTGAAAGGGTGATAATTGGCTGAAAAGACTTTACAAAAACGCCGCTTTGTTGTATAATAATTCACGACTGAATAGCTTTATTATTTTGCGAAACAGCCGNGAGATGTTTTAATAAATTCGGCATAAGCTTTGCTTCAAGCAGAATAATAATTTTAATAATCCTTAAGAGGAGAGAAAATTTTAAAAATGAAAAAAAGAAAATTTCTGATTTATATAACGACGATCATCATGGCCGTTTTAATGCCTTTAAACGCTTTCGCGGAAGCCGAACCTACGGATACAGTCTCGGCCGAGGAGAGCGTTGCTCCGTCCGAAAGCTCACAGGATGATCAGCCAGTTGCCGCGGATACCGAAGACACATCGGATTTTAATCCTTTTAACCCCGATCCCGAGATCACCGATCCTGACGATACCGAGCCATCGGACACCGATCCCGACGATACGGACTTGACAGATACCGAGCCGTCGGATACCGATGTTGATACCGATACCGAACCCNCGGACACCGACACCGTACCTCCCGAATCCTCCGTAACCGAAGACACCTCCACGGAGGATACGACCACAGAGGAGGAACCTCAAATCTCTTTAGACACGAACACCACTNCCTCCGAAGCTACGGAGGCTACAACGACCTCGGCGGAGGTAATTACCGAACCTNTTACGGACCCGCCCGAAACCACCCCGTATACCGAACCGCCGCAGGAATCCGACGCNGCTCCCGTCGAAACGACGGTTGCAACAGAGGATACCACTACCACAACTCCGTCTCCGGTCATAATTCGTCCCGACGGTAACAACAGTATAGGCGCGGAATCCGTGTCGGGCGATCCGGACGGATTTGTTACCATTATTTTACTGATTGCGGGTGCGATAGTGCTGTTTATACTGATTTTGATCGTACCGCCTATTTTCAGAAAAATCAAAAGAAGCATTATTTACAAGTATGACTGATACTAATATCGGTTTNNANNGTNGNCTNNNNTNNNTTTTGTNNACCGATATNANNNCTTAGNGNNTAGTATGATAAATAAATGTTAAAAACTCAATAAAGATATAACCCGCCAAAAACCAAGTGAAAATTAGGTTTTGGCGGGTATATTATATTTATGATGTNAACGCCCGAAGCGGCGGCTTCGCAGGGATGCGAATCGGCGGCCGCCCAAAGCGTTGACAGGATGTCAACGCCCGAAGCGGCGGCTTCGCCTGCTTCTTTGTAGATTTAATTATTCACTTCAGGGGCTTTGCCCCTCGCGGAGCTAAAGCTCCGCTTCACCCCACTTCCTTTTTGGTGTCCAAAAAGGAAGCGAAAAAAACATTTGCGGCTTCGCCGCTTTAAATTTTTTTGGTTTTTGCTCCTTTTTATGGTGACTTATTTTCTCTTTAATGCCGTCTTAGCCTTCTTAACGTCCGCCAAATCGTTCATCAGCAGCTCTTCAACCCTCGAAAGCATTGAATCCACATAATCGTTTGTGGTTTTGCAAAGCTCCGTGTACTTAGTCTGTGCGTTTGTAAGTATCTGAGTAGCCTTTTCATTNGCCTGTCTTGTGATCTCCTGCTGCGAAACAAGTCTTTCCG
The DNA here is from genome assembly GCA_014799365.1 of Oscillospiraceae bacterium. Lineage (GTDB taxonomy): Bacteria > Bacillota > Clostridia > Oscillospirales > Ruminococcaceae > Ruminiclostridium_E. The sequence continues at coordinate 3,789 of JAAVIF010000039.1, read as the reverse complement.
CTCTTTCCTCAGCCTTGCGNATAATGCGGTCNGCCTCCTGCTTGGCATCNCTTAAAATGGCCTTGCGGTCATTTACAAGATTTCTCGCCTGAGTGATCTCGGTTGGCATATTCATTCGTACGTCCTCGATAAGATCNCTCAACGCGCTTACGTCCACCATTCCCTTTTTCTGAGAAAAAGGAACCTGCATTGATCTGTCAAGTATTTCGTCCATTGCTTCCAAAGCGTCATCAATATTCATATTTTTGGTACTTCCTTTCCGACAGCAAAGCTGTAAAATTCANTTTTATATAAAAAATAATCANAACTTGCTATCAATCCTTTTCCGTCTTTCTAAGCCGCTTGACACCTTTCATTATATCCTTTTCTATCTCCAAAGGAACATAAGAGCTTATGTCCCCGTCAAAAAGCGCGATCTGCTTNACCATGCTGGAGGATAAAAACGTACCTACCACGTCGGCACAAAGAAAAATCGTTTCCGCATTATAACACAAGTCTTTATTGACAAGAGCCATTTGAAATTCGTACTCAAAATCGGACATTGCCCTTAAGCCCTTTACAATAACATCGGCTTTTCTTTGGTTAAAGTAATCTATCAGCAGTCCGTCATAGCTGTCTACCTCTATGTTGGGAATATCGCCGGTGACTCTTTCNATGAAGTTGACTCTTTCCTCGGGGGTAAAACAGGACGATTTAGTCGGATTTACAGAAACCAGAACTATCAGCTTATCAAAAAGCTTTGCCGCTCTTTTTATTATGTCAAGATGCCCGCAGGTGACGGGATCGAAGCTTCCGGGATAAATTGCCGTTCTCATGTTGTTTTTTCCTTTCCGCTGCCATGTGCCGACGGNAAACGAAGCTTATTCGTTGTCGGTCTTTTCTTCCTCTTGATCGCTATCATCGGNCTTACGCCTGTAAGCGGTAAGAGTTGCCCTGCCGTGGCGGTAAATCTTACTTATAGCAAATTCTCCGAAGCGTTCGGGCAGATCGGTTTCCCTTTCATGCTCACATATTATTATACCACATTCGGACATTTTTTCAACCAGTTGGGGCATAGTTTTTTGTATCAATTTGTGATTATATGGCGGGTCCAAGATCGCGATGTCAAATTTTTCCTTNGTACTGCGCAAAAAAGCGTTATTTGCCATATTNGCAACAACGGCGTTGGCTTCAAGCCCCGTGTGCTTTAAATTTTCGCGTATTATCTTGATCGATTCCGCCGAGTTGTCAACAAAGCACACTTTTTTCGCGCCGCGGCTGAGTGCTTCTATGCCAAGCTGTCCCGAGCCCGCGAACATATCCAGAACCACCGCGTCCTCCACCTCAAACTGTACTATACTGAAAATAGCTTCCTTAACGCCCTCNATAGTGGGACGCACCTCTAATCCGGGCAATGTTTTCAGCCGCCTGCCCTTGGCGGAGCCTGTAATAACTCTCAATTTATTATCTCCTCAATTTAAAATGTTTCCTGTATAAACAAATAAAGCTCTTCCGCCACTTCTTTGCTTATCTTGGCCGTCTGTGCAAGCTGCTCGGCGGTAGCCTCCTTCATCGCTTTTTTTGTCTTGTATTCTTTCAAAAGCGTCATAGCCTTCGCTTCCCCGATACCGCGAACGCGGGTAAGCTCCAGCTCATACTGCTTCTTTTTATGCTGCTTTCTTTGAAAATTTATCGAAAAGCGGTGAACCTCGTCCTGTATCTTTGTAATTAAAGTAAAGACGTTTTTGTTGCTGTTGACCTGTATTTCTCCGCCCTCCTTGGCAATTGCGCGGGTGCGNTGCTTATCGTCCTTTACAAGACCGTAAAGACTTATCTGAACGTTTAATTTATCCAATATCTCCTTCACCGCCGCAACATGACCCTTGCCGCCGTCAAGCAGTATAAGGTCGGGCAGCGGGGCGAAGCCCTCGTCGCCGTCAAGGTAACGCCGTATACGTCTTTCCACTANCTCCTGCATGCAGGCGTAGTCGTCTATNCCCTGAACATATTTTATATTGAATTTTTTATACCCCTGCTTAAAGGGTCTGCCGTTTTTGAAAACCACCATTCCCGCAACTCTTGTTTCCTCGCCCATATTGGAAATATCGTAGCTTTCGATTATCTCGGGGGTTTTGGCCAGTCCCAAGATGTCTTTTAAATCCTCTAAGGCGGCGATCTCCTTTGAGGTTCTGCCGACTCTGAGCGACAAATACTCTTCCGCGTTGCTTTTGGCAAGGGTTACCTGGGTCAGACCCTCGCCTCTTTTGGGTACCGTTATTGATACNTTGTGCTTATATCTGTCGGTAAAGTAGCTTTCAAGCAGCTCTTTGCCCTCTATCTCGGTATCAATGTATATCTCTTTGGGCATTTCCGCTTTATCCGAATAGTATTCAACAAGAAATTCCTCTCTTGTCTGGCTGCTGTCGTTTTCCTCGCCGATAAAGAAATTTTCCTTATCTATAAGCCTGCCGCCGCGGTATTTTACCACCGCCACGCTGCATTTGTCCATGTTTACCGCCGCCGCCACAATGTCATAATCGGTGGTTTTTGAGGAATAAATGTGCTGGGTCAGCTCCGCCTTTTGAATGGCGGCTATTCTGTCCCGAAGCTTGGCCGCCTTTTCAAATTCAAGCTTTTCCGCGTATTCCTCCATTTCCTTTGTAAGCCGTTCAATGCTTTGCTTACTGCCGTTTTTTATATAGCTTATCGCCTGATTTACGCTTTTTTTGTACTCCTCGGGAGATATTTTGCCCTTGCACACTCCCATGCAGCGGCCTATATGAAAATTAAGGCAGGGNCGTTCCTTGCCGAAGTCGCGGGGGAATTTTCGGGTGCAGGTNGGGAGCATGAAAAGCTTGTTAGCTTCCTCAACCGCCTGTTTAACCGTGTAACCGCTGGTGTAGGGGCCTATATATTCGGCTTTTTTGTCGTCCGTTTGCAGGGCGTAAGTTATTTTCGGGTAGTCCNCGCCGGATATTTTAATGTAGTTGTAGCCCTTATCGTCCTTTAACAGTATGTTGTATTTGGGGCTGTGCANNTTTATTAAGCTTGCTTCCAGCACAAGGGCGTCCAGCTCGGTGGGGGTCACGATAAAGTCAAAATCGTTGATGTTTTGCACCAAGCGGTAGGTTTTGGGATTGTGGCTTTCTATTGCGCGGAAATAGCTTGTCACGCGGTTTTTTAANGCCTTGGCTTTACCGATATATATTATTTTGCCGCCGCTGTCCTTCATTTGGTAAACTCCGGGAGTCAAAGGGAGCTTGTTGGCTTTTTCACGGAGGTATGGTAGTCTTTCGTTCATATTGTTACCTTAATATAACATTATTTCTTTAATCTGCTTAGGTTATTATAGCATAGTATGGAATAAAAAGCAACCGTAATATTTTTTAAGTTNNNCCAAAATTTTCTCGGTCGGCGAAATGCCTTTTTAAAACTGCGTTTTATAATATGNTGTTCTTNGNTGCAACAANGNNGCGTTTGTNCTTTTTTANAANTGCGNNTTATGTAATCTTNTCTTTTTCTCGGAAGCGAGTGCAGTTTGCGCTNCCGCGCGGGGCTTAAGGGTNACNNNGAGCAAGCTTTGTTGTTGCCGCCGCATCCTTGCGGCGGTTAGGGCTTGCTCCCGACGGCATCCTGCCGTCCCAAAGGGGGGAGAAGTCGAAACAAGCTCCGAAAAAGTGATAAATAACAGTTTTAATTTTGAAATATAGAAAGTTTAAGTGTTTGCGGAGCTTGTTCCGACACTCTCCCCCCTTAGGTTTCACCTTAAGAATCCTTTCCTTACCCCCCTCTATGCGTAGTGCTGATTTT
>JAAVIF010000038.1 GCA_014799365.1 Oscillospiraceae bacterium | reverse complement strand
TGGCGATTTCAAGGAAAAAAGCGGAGAAATATGGTAATATTTCGAGCATTTTTGACGCAGAAAGCGTCCGCAATTAGTAGAAATTGTGCAAATTGCGACTTTTCAGATAGCCCCTAATATCGGGATTACAAGCAGTTACACATTCGNCCAAACCGAAAGTTNGCTCTCACCAATTTTTCAAAATAATTTTCCAATTTTTATTTTCCTCCGAATTACTTAACCTAAAAATAAAGGTAAACACGGCTTTTTTCTTTTTTTCGGCTTTTGCNGCGGTTATTATTTACCTACCGTTTTAATAGGTTGACTGTATTATAGCATAATTTACCTACCTTGTCAATAGGTAAATAAAAAAATCCTCAAAATTATGAGGATTTTTTTATTTTTCGTTTTTTGCCATATAAACAAAATGGGGCATATCGATCCCGCGGTAATGCTTTATAAAAACATCGGTCTTAGTCATGCCGTTCCTTAAAGCAACGTTTTGTGANGCGGTATTGGTATCTCTTATGATAGAATAAACNTCCTTTTCCCCAAGCTCTTCAAAAGCGTACCTTTTCCAAGCCCTTGCCGCTTCTGCGGCGTACCCCTTATGCCAGTACCTTTTTTGAAATAAATACCCTATTTCAAGCACCCTTTTTTCTTTATAATCCTGAAAGGTCAGTCCGCACTGCCCTATAAGCTCGCCGTTTTCCTTAAGGATAACGGCGTAAAGCCCGTGTCCGTTTTCGTTTTCGTAACGCCAAAGCTGTCGGTCAAGCCACTGTGTTACCTCTTTATCGGAAAATTTACCCTCATAGGCATACATGACCTCGTCGTCCTGCAATATTCTGCACAAGTCGGCAAAATCATTTTCCGTAAGCTTACGGAAAAATAANCGTTCGCTTTCCANTTANTNTTGTCCTTTCTTATNCCAATCTCTGTTTTGCCGGCAGNCAAAATCNNCTGTCAAAAAACTACACCCATAACAGTTANTTTATATCGATATTTCTCAACAGCTCCAGAACCTCTCNNCTTCTCNGCTCNGTCGCTTCAATATCTACCTTATACTTTCCCTCGGAAAGAAANATCACATCNCCTTCCCTTGCCGCTTCNTCTATCATCTTTTTTTCGATCTGTATCATGTTCTCGTCCTCGGTGTTTTCCACAACGGCAAAATCCCCTTCAAACCTGTCGATAATAAACATTTTGTCACTCCCTTTTGCTAATTCATTTCGTNTTCCGTTAATATCTCAAAATCGCTTCCGTCGCTTATAAAAACAATATTTCCGCATAAATCGGTCCTGTAAATAACCGTATCCGTTTCCTCCAACAGCTCCAAGGTTTTATCGCTGGGATGCCCGTAATCGTTGGGAGAGCCTACCTCAATTACCGCGTATGTGGGAGCNACCGCGTTAATAAACTTTTGTCCGCTTGAAGTGGTGCTGCCNTGGTGAGCGACCTTAAGCACCTTTGCCGAAACATCGGCTCCCGAGTTCAAAATATCCGTTTCCGCTTTCTTTTCAATATCCCCGGTAAACAAAAAAGAATTTCCGCCGTGTTCAAGCTTTACCGTAACCGAATAATTGTTGAGATTGTCGTAATCGTTAACCGGTGAAAGCAGTGTCATGACCGCGTCGTCAAGCTTATATTCCGTTCCCGCCTTTGCGTATTCCATGCTTATTTTATTATTTGAAACAGATTTAAGAAGCCGCATATACGCGCTGGTGGTAGGCGCAGCCGACTCCTGCACCTCGGGCATTATGACCGTGCCTATATCGAACTCGTCNAGAATATAGCTCATACCTCCCATATGATCGGAATGAGGGTGAGTTACCACAACATAATCAAGGCGTTGTATATTCTGCGACTTTATATAGGATATAACATCGGAAAAATACTCCTTTTCTCCGCAGTCTATAAGCACTGCCTTGGAATCCGTTTTGATAAGCTCGCAGTCGCCCTGCCCCACGTCCACAAAGTGAACGGAAACATCTCCCTCCACGGCGGGAATATTCTCGGTAAGNCCCGCGCTTTTGTACAGGTCCTCCCATGTGGGTATTCCCTCNATCTTGAAAAANATATCATTGAGAGTGAAAAACAGAGCAAATAAAGCTATTATAACAATGACCGCGATATGAACATGCTTTGACGAGGCCGAAGCCGACCCTGTATTTCCGTAGGAAGCCGCTCTTCTTATGGCCTTATTGTTATTTTTCCTGTGTTTGTTCAAATTTAAGTTACTTTTCATAGTTAAAACGGTTCCTTTCCGTAACCGAGAGATAGTACTGTACCGCTCCACCGCACAACAAAGCGCGCGGCAAAAGCGGTACAACAGCGTTAGTTAAAAATACAAACAAGCTGCGGTTTNTCCTGTCTGTTCAAGATCAGTCCTGTTTATTCAGCTTTCTTTCATACCAGCTTTCCTTGGACATTAAAAGCTGTCTCGGCTTGTTTCCGTCCTGCGGTCCCACTATACCCATTTGCTCCATCATATCCACAAGACGCGCCGCNCTGCCGTAGCCTACGTTAAGCCGCCGCTGAAGTGCCGATGTGCTTGCTCCTCCGTTTGCAAACACAACATCGATAGCCTCGTCGAGCTTTTCGTCCGATACGTCCAGATCACCGTTAAAGGAATCGCCCTTGTTCTTATCGTCTCCGCCCACTCTTTCAGCCTGACGGTCGATCTCGTTCATAACATTTTCGTCATATTCAAGAGCAAACTTATTCTTAATAAATTCCGTTACCCTTTCAACCTCGTCGTCCGATACCCAGCAGCCCTGAACACGGGTAGGCATAGGCATAGTTACCGACTTATACAGCATATCGCCCTTGCCCAAAAGCTTATCCGCTCCCGCCGTGTCTATGATCGTTCTGCTGTCTACCTGTGAAGCTACCTTTAAAGCTATTCTCGAGGGGATATTGGATTTGATAAGACCCGTGATAACGTCTACNGAAGGTCTTTGTGTGGCTACNACAAGGTGCATGCCCGCCGCTCTCGCCTTTTGTGCAAGACGGCAAATGCTGGCTTCAACGTCATTTTTGGCGCACATCATCAGATCNGCAAGCTCATCGATAAATATAACCACCTGCGGCATCGGCTCCAGNTCCTCTCTTGCAGCCGCAAGCTTATTGTAAGCCTTTATATCACGCACATTGTTTTCGCTTAAAGTATTGTAACGCTTGTCCATTTCGGTGCATGCCCACGCAAGCGCGCCCGCCGCCTTTTTCGGATCGGTCACAACAGGCAGAAGCAGATGTCCGATGCCGTTGTAGATCATAAACTCGACTGCCTTGGGGTCTATCATTACCAGCCTTACCTCTTCGGGAGTTGAGCGGAAAAGAATACTCATTATGATNGAGTTAACGCAAACTGACTTGCCCGCGCCGGTCGTACCNGCAATAAGAATATGGGGCATTTCCGCTATATTGCATATCACAACGTCGCCCGAAATGTTCTTGCCCAGTGCCGCGCCTAACTTGCTTTCGCACTTGCGGAAGGTTTCGCTGTCTATCATCTCACGGATATATACNGTGTCCTTTTCTTTATTGGGTACCTCGATACCGACCGCCGCTTTATTGGGTATAGGTGCNTCTATACGAATACCCGCCGTTGCGAGATTTAAGGAAATATCGTCCACAAGACCCGTTATCTTTGATATTTTTACCCCCGTTGCGGGCTGTAATTCATATCTTGTTACCGACGGACCTCTNACCGCCTGCAAAAAGTTAGTGGAAACGCCGAAGCTCTTCAAGGCGTTTACAAGCGTAGTGGCGTTATGCTCTATCTCGGCGTTGATATTTTCATCGGTAGCGGTTCTTTTGATCTCGTTCAGCAGTGTAACGGGAGGCAAAATGTATTCCTCCACGGAAGCAGCGATCTGATCTATGACCTGCTGTCCGTTTTCTTCGGTATTTACCACCGTTTCGACTACTACTACTATGCCGTTTTTCTTGTTCTTCTCCTCTATCTCCCTGTTGTAATCTATTATAGCCTGTTCGATCTCGCTGACCTCGTTTTTAGGCTCGGCCGCCGCTTCGTTTTCCGCGGGCGCATTGCTGATTTCCGCCGCGGGTGTGCTGCCGCTTTCAACAGCAGATGCNTTATCCTCCGCCGAAGCTTCATTTGCTTTCTCTTGGTCAGGCCCAACAGTGTTTTCCTGTATAGTCGCCTGCTCGGATTCCGTCACTGCCGCTTTGATCTCTTCGTTTAAAACAAGCTGCTCCTCTTGACNGTCCGGCTTTTCTTCCTCCGATTCGTTTTTTCTGTAATCCTCATCGGTAAGCCTTGGCGGTACAACGGCGGATTTTGCTCCGATCTTAACAAGATATTCGTCCGACTCCTGTCTTTGTTCGTTTACGATCGCCTTGGTTTTCTTGTCGTTTTCGGGAGTACCGTCCGTTTCTCCGCCTCTCATGCTCCTTGTCATGGCGTCTATTCTTCTGAATTTTTCCTCATCTAAAGCGCGTTCTCTTCTCTCCGCCTCCCTAAGCTCTCTTTCCTCTTGAACATATTGGCTTTCCTCCGCGTATTCCTCTCTTTTTCTTTTNAGATAAGCCCCCAATTTTACAAAGGGCTTTGCAACAAGCCGTAAAAAATCCATAAGACTGATATTTGTTATCAGCATTACAATAACGAATATTATTAAAATAATAACAATAGTAGCTCCCACGCGTCCCAACAGCAAAAGCGGATACGCAATTATAAGAGATAAAACGCCGCCGCCCGACAAATGGGTACCGTTATTGTACACCTCCGCAATAACCTTTCCCAAGCCCTCCGTTTTGGGAGAAGCGACCTGCCCGACAAATATTATCTGTATCGCTCCGCATAAAAGCAAAATNAACAGGATATTTTTTATAAGCATTGAGGTAATGGTGGATTTTCCCTTGTCAAGGCTTATCATTACGGCAAAGTAAATGAAAAGCGGACCCACAAGAAATACTGCCGCGCCGAAAANGCCGCAGAAAAACCCGTGTATGTAATCCCACATGTTAGGCTCCTGCGCGTCGATATTGCCGAAAAGCGCGAAGCCGATAAGCATTAGACCCACTGCGAAAAGCACTACCGACCATATATTTCTTCGGCGTTTATTCCTTGCCAGTGCCTCCGCTTTTCTCGCGCTTGAAGCGGACGACGATCCTTTGCCTGACGAGGAAGCCGTCTTTGTGCTTTTTTTCTGCTGTGTAGCTGCCATTTAAACCTCCGATATTTTCAACGTTTTTTTATAATCTTATGGGATTACCCGTTACGGTTTCGTAAGCTCCCGCGAAAACACAAGCCAATCCCAATATCAAAAGATAAATCCCGAAATATTTAAACTTATTCTTTTTGGTGACGAGCCTTACAAGCTTGATNGCCAATATTCCCACCACCGCCGACACGATAAAGCCTATTGCCAGCATCGGAACNTCGAACTCGACCCCCGATTCAAAGGCGTCCTTCAATTCCAGCACACTTCCGCCCAAAATCGCGGGAATACCGAGTATAAAGGAAAACTTGACCGCCGTNTCTCTGGTAAGTCCGCAGAACAGACCCGCCGTGATCGTCGAACCCGAACGGGAAACGCCGGGAAACAGNGCAGCACACTGAAAAAGTCCCACAGTTACCGCGTCGCGTATTTTCATATCCTTTCCCGTCTTTAAACCCTTTACGCAGGCNTCGGATAAAAACAGCAGCATTGCCGTAAACATAAAGGCGCAGCCCTCGAATATTATATCTCCGTCCCCCTCCATGCAGGTAAAGAAATCCTTTACAAGATAGGCCGGAACAAGCAGCAGCGTCGCTATTATCACCATAAACAGCATACGTCTGCTGTCGTTCATTTTGCTCCACGAAAATTTACCCGTAAAAATATCGCCTATGGTCAGGAAAAATTCCTTGATAAGTCCCAGAATATCGCGCCAAAAGGCGATAAATACGGCCACCAGCGTACCTAAATGAAGCACGATGGAAATAATAAGCGTCGATTCCTCAACTCCCAGAATATGCTGCGCCACCGAAAGGTGTCCCGAGCTTGAAATAGGCAAAAACTCGGTCAGACCCTGTATAATTCCCTGAATAATGATCGATATGTATTCCATTTTGTCTCCTGTTGCANTATAATTTATACTAATCCCTTTTAAAACCGTGGTATTATGTATGCCAATCAAATAAAGATTGGCGTAATTTTTATTTTAAAATATTATTATCTTTTTTCAAATAATCCTTCGGATCGGTGGAAAAAAAGCTGTAAGGCTTATAAACTCCGTCCTGCTTTAACATNGTGACTATCCCGCCGCCGCTGCGTTCTTCTCTGTATTCGGGCNTTTCTCCCGCAAAAAAAACGTCGTAGTCGCTTATAATCGAATAAAACACCTNATCACTTCCCTTTTTACAGNACTTTTTATACCAATCCCATATTTTAAAAAGGGATTAGTATTAGTCGTTTGCAAGCTCAAATCTTCCGTTTTCGTAAATCACGTCTCCGCTGCATATCATGTTGAGCAGCGATACCGCTCTTTGCTCGTCNATCTCCGCGGGAACGATATTCTTTACGGTTCGTGACTTCTGATTCTGCTTTTTTGTGTTTTTCTTCTTTCCGACAGGTCTTTTTTCCGTCTCCTCNTTTTCTATCATATCATAAAGNCACTGTACGGCGTCGGAAAGTCCGCCCAGACTGTCAATAAGTCCCTCCTTAACNGCCGTATCTCCGTCTACCACNGAACCAACGTCCATTACAAGCTCGTCTTTTTTCATCATAAGNTCTTTAAATCTGGAAGCGGATATGCCGCTGTTTTTGGTAACAAAATTTATGATTCGTTCCTGCATACGGTCGAAATATGAAAGCGTCTGAGGTATTCCCAAAAGCAGACCGTTCATTCTTACGGGGTGTATCGTCATAGTGGCGGAGGGTACGATAAAGCTTCTTTTCGCGCTCACCGCCAGCGGAACGCCGATAGAGTGACCGCCGCCCACAACGATAGAAACGGTGGGCTTCTTCATTCCCGCTATAAGCTCGGAGATCGCAAGTCCCGCTTCAACGTCTCCTCCTACGGTATTTAAAATAATCAAAAGCCCTTCGATATCGGGATCCTGCTCGATTGCCACAAGTGCGGGAATAATATGCTCGTACTTGGTGGTTTTGTTCTGCGGAGGAAGTATATAATGACCCTCGATCTGACCTATAACGGTAAGGCAGTGAATGGAGTGCTTGGCATTGGTAGCGACTATCCCCGTATCGATTATNATCTGATTCTGATTTTCAACGGGAGTTTCTTCATTTTGGGTCTCCCCTGTTTCTTCGTTATTGCGCGCGTGTTCGCTTTGCTTGGTATATTCGCTGTTTTTATTTTTCTTGTTTCCCATAAAAATCACCTTCCAAAAAAATAACGATATGTTAAATATCTTTTTAAATTATTTTTTCAAGAAGCAGTGAAATTATACACTGAAAACCCAATTAAAATTATCCTGCGCACAAAAAAACAAACCGCCGTCAATTTTTTGACAAGCCTGCTTTACCATATAATGCCGCATTCTTTAATATTATACCAAAAAAACTCGAAAAAGTAAACAGTTTTTCAATCGGTATTTGCAAATTCCGCGTTTTCGGCCGTTTCCGCGCTGAGCTGTCCGCAGGCGGCTTTTATCGTGCCGCCGAATTCCCGTCTGAAAATNGCNTTAACNCCTTGCTTCTTTAAGCAGTCAAAAAAGCTGTCCGCGTTTTTTGAACGTTTGTATTCCGAGCTTTCGGTGGCNTTATAGGGGATAAGATTTACAAAGCAATTTATATCCTTTATCAGCAAAGCAAGCTCCTGCGCCTGCTTGTCGCTGTCATTGACACCGTCGATAAGAATGTATTCAAACGCTATCCTTTGTTTGTTCTGTTCCGAATACTCCTTAACGGTATCCAAAAGCTCTTCTATGCTCCAACGCTTATTAACGGGCATAAGCCNGNTTCTGATCTCATTGTCGGCGGAATGTAAGCTTATCGCCAAATTAAAGCCGCATTTTATTTCACCGAGTCTTTTTATATTCGGTACTATACCGCAGGTCGAAAGGGTTATATGTCTGCTTCCGAATGCAAATCCGTAGGGCGAAGCGGCCGTTTCCATAAAGGCTTTTACGTTTTCAAAATTGTCCAGCGGTTCGCCTATTCCCATAATGGAAANATGTCCTATCCCGCCGAAACGCTTAGACATGTAAACCACCTGAGATACCATTTCACCCGCCGTTAAATTTCTTCTNCTTTTCAGTTTTCCGCTTTGGCAGAATAAGCAGCCCATTGAACAGCCCACCTGTGTTGAAACGCAAATACCCGTATTATATCCGTGGCGCATCAAAACCGTTTCCACGCTGCTTCCGTCCGAGAGTTTCAGCAAAGCCTTAGCGGTTTCCCCGTCGTCCTGAAGCACCGTCTCGGCGGGCAGCTCAAANGAAAAATCGTTGGCGATCATTTTCTTTGTTTTATCGCTTAGCTCAGTNATTTCGTCAAGAGACANNCCGTTTCTGTAAACGGCTTTAAATAGTATTTTCGCTTTNGCCTTATTTTCTCCTCGTTCGGAAAAATAATCCTCAAGCATTTCAAGAGTAAGATCGTAAAAGAGCATAAAAAATACCTCAAATTTTATTGAGATAATTTTACCACTTTTTNCGTAGAAAATCAACTTATTTCGTATCAACGCCGCCTTTAAGGGCAAAATACTCTTTAATNNAATCGATCGGCTGTCAAAGCAGCTATTAGTATGAAAAAGAAAGGGTCTATAATCATGGANAAGTTCAAGGGGTACTATTTCAAATGCAGCAATTCGGAGCAAACGTTGGCCCTTATACCCGCAAGCCACGGGGACAACGCGTCTCTTCAAATAATCACCGACAATAACTCATATAACGTAAAATACGGTCACATACTTTTCGGGAAGAAAACACCTCAGGTAAAGCTCGGAAACAGCGTATTCTCGGGAAGAAAAATAAAGCTTGATGTTGACAGGGAAAACGTAAAGGCGCAGGGTCTTTTGTATTTCGGAAGCCTGACCCCGTTAAAATATGATATAATGGGTATCTTTANGACATTGTCCCCGATCNTGCAGTGCCGTCATAGGATAATAAGCATGAAACACAAGGTAAACGGCTTTGTAAANATAAACGGAGAACGGTTGATTTTCAACAANGNCGACGGATATATCGANGGAGACGAGGGAACGTCATTTCCTGAGCATTATATCTGGGCGCANAGNTTTTTTGACGGAGGCTCGGTAATGCTTAGCGTTGCGGANGTTCCNTTATTCGGAAGGAAAATAAAGGGGATAATTGCCGCGGTGTACGCTTACGGAAAGGAGTACAGNCTCGCGACCTACTTAGGCGCAAGGATTTGCCGCATCGGTNAAGATATTGCGGAAATAAAGCAGGGAAGCTCCGCCCTGACGGTTCGGAGGCTTTCGGCCAATTNNCGAGGGCTGTACGCGCCCGAACAAGGTAAAATGAACAGGATAGTAAAGGAAAGTCCGAGATGCCGCCTGTACTGCCGTTTTAAGAAAAACAATGACNTACTGCTGGAATTTGTGAGCGAANAGGGCAGCTGGGAAAGTGAGTAATACTATTAGAACAAGTTCTTNAATCAAATACAGACGCATTCATGAAATATCAGNCATCAATATTCCCCGTTGACGGATTATCCAGCAGCAANCCGTTTTCCGAAAATCTTGAACCGTGACAGGCGCAGTCCCAGCTATGCTCCCATTTGTTCCATTTAAGACGGCAGCCCATATGNGGNCAGCGTTTTTTTGAAAAGCCGATCAGATTTATCACCGCTTCCCCCGCATTAACNAAAAGCTGNGGACGAAGTATGCTCCTTGACGGATCGAACAGCTTTGTGTACTTGTTTCCCGTGCCTACGGCTATATCCGAAAGCAGCATTGCCGCCGCCATNGACGAGGTCATTCCCCATTTATTAAAGCCCGAAGCCGTGTATAAATNCACCGTTCCCGAGGAATAAGCCCCGATATAGGGTATACCGTCAAGGCTCATGCAGTCCTGCGCCGCCCAGTGATACTTTTCTTTGGAATCNGGGTAATGCTTATCCGCAAAATCCCGAAGCACCTGCCAATTCCCGCCCTTTTTTCCCGTTCTGTGTCCNCCTCCGCCAAGCAGAAGCAAATCCTTGTAATTTCTGAAGGAAAGCCCGTTTTCTTCTCCGTCAACATACATTCCGTCATACTTAGGCGCGTTTTCCAAGNCTATGACATAAGAACGGGACTGATACATTTTAAGAAAATAGCTTCCGTGCTTGTTCAAAATGGGAAAATGAGTGGCTAAAATAATTTTTCTCGCATTTATCGTACCGCTTCCCGTTACCGCTTTATTCGGCGCAAGCTCTCTTACAAATGTTTTTTCGTAAATATTAAGCTCTTTTGCAAGCTGCGAAAAAAACATAACGGGATTAAANTGAGCCTGATTCGGAAACTTGACCGCACCCGCTGTCTTAAANGGCAAAGGAAGCTCCTCCGCTATTTCCGCGGGAAAGCCCAATCGTCTTACGGTGTCCGCTTCCGCCTCCAACGCTTTTCGGTCGTCTCTTAAATAAACATAATTCGGCTTTTCCTCGTAATCGCAGGGGAAAGTCCCGCTTAATTCCTTAAACATCTCGGCCGCGCGCCGATTAGCCTCAAAATAAAGCCTTGCTTTTTCGTAACCGAAGGTTTTTGTCAGCTTGTTATAGATCAATCCGTGCTGTGCGGTTATTTTTGCGGTAGTGCCGCCCGTTGCTCCCGATAATATCCTGTCTCCCTCGGCTACTATACAGTCTACGCCCCTTTTTTTCAAAAAGTAGGCCGTAAGCAATCCCGCCGCGCCGCCGCCTACGATCAGAACGTCCGTGCGNGCGTCTCCGTGAAGAGCGGGAAACTGCGGTATNTCGGCGGTATTGCTCCAAAGTCTTTTCTGCTGCTTATCCATAGCTATCATCATTCCTTTCCTGAACAGGAAATTTTGTGTCTTTGTACCGTTAGTATTTGTCCCTTTTCCTTANTTATCCATTTTTATTTTTTATATCTTGAACTTCCGAGAATTTTGTGCTATAATAATTTTTAGCAGCAGAAAGGAGGAAGAAAGATGAAGGCAAAAACNAGAGAAAAGCTTCAAGTATTTATCAAGATCGGCGCGATAATTCTTGCCGCTTTAATATTTGTCGGCTATATTCTTTCCTCCTTTTTATTTTAATTTTTAACGAANGGGTCAGCCGCCCCAAAATAAAGAAAGGACAATAAAAGCTATGTCACAGATTTTAGTCGAAACATCGGCGCGCCACGTTCATGTTACCAAGGAAACCCTTGAGATTCTTTTCGGAAAGGACGCGGTTCTTACCAAGAAAAAGGACCTGTCACAGCCCGGTCAGTTTGCCTGTGAGGAAAGAGTAACAGTAGAGGGTCCCAAAAAGTCTCTTGCCAACGTTTCTATCCTCGGACCCTGCCGCAGCGCGGATCAGGTTGAATTGTCGGCTACCGACGCGCGTTCGATCGGTCTTCCCATTGCCGTAAGAGAAAGCGGAGATATTGCGGGAACTCCCGGCTGCAAGCTTATCGGACCCTGCGGAGAGGTTGAGATCAAGGAGGGCGTGATCGTCGCAAAGCGTCACATTCACCTTACCCCCGAAACCGCAGAAAACCTCGGAGTTAAAAACAAGGACATCGTTTGGGTAAAAATCGATACTCCCGAAAGAAAAGCGGTTCTCGGCGATGTTGTGGTAAGAGTAAGCGAGAGCTTTGCCGACGCAATGCACATTGATACAGACGAATCCAACGCTATCGGAGCAACACCCAATCTTTACGGTGAGATCGTAAAGTCTCTTTAACAGATCATAATATTAAAAACATCGGTACGGCAGTCACAAAAGACTGCCGTACCGATTAGTATTTTCACGCTTTTATACCGAAACATTCAAAGTATTTTCCGATTTTCCTCCGAACAAGCCCGATATATATTTGTATATATCATTTACCGCGCTGTCCAGATATTCCGGCAAAAACCTGTTTGCCGCACCCATTGCAAGATAAACGGGAGACATCATATTTCTGTATTTGTTTACGGTATTTGCAATAGCAGCAGAAGAGTTGTAGTCGGTTTCCTCAAAAAGCCTCATGATCTCTTCCCTGGCCTCCTTATTTGTGGCGGAAAGAACATGAGTTTCGTAATACTCAGCCTTTTCCTCCGGCATAACAAATCCCGGCTTATCCCAGATATGTCTGGATTGCTCCAAGCCTTCTTTTTCACGTTGGATAAATGTCTCGGTTCTCGCCTCCAGCGTTTTGGATATAACCTTTTGCTTATCCTCGGAAAGATTTTCCTTAGCCCAATTTTTCACATCGGCTTTGCTGACGCCCATTTTGGCGTAATCGGGGTAATCCAGATTACCCTTGCGGTCAAAGTACGCAAAGCTTTCATTCATTTTGTCAATAGTTTTCAGAAGCTCGGCAAAATTCCACTCCGTACCGTTTACGGTCACAGTCGTTTTTAAACCATCGGCGGGATTTTCCTTACCGTCGGCTATGTTTTGCCTGATTTCATTCAAAAGGCTTTTATAGGCGTTGACTATGGCTTTTTCATCATCTTTGCGGGAGGAAGCTGTGCTGAAATAAGAAACTATATCGGCCCGGATATTATTTGAGTAGCAGTAATCGGCATTGACTTTATTTGCCGCCGCGCCGCTTTCGGATTCCACCAAGCCCGAAAGATAATTATTCCGATATTCCTGCCTGCTGTCTCTGTCATAAGTGTATCTGACCGTAAACGAGCTGCCGTCCGACGCAACGACCGAACGGTCATATCCGCTTACCTTGACAACGCCGGCACATTCCATGTAAGCTGTCTTTTGGGAGGCCTGAGCGGCAATATCGGAAGATGAAACGGCAAGACGTCTCGTACCTTTAAGCGATTGTATGTGATCCCGTATTTTTTCGGCCTGATCTTCGGGCAGATCACCGCAAAAGTTGATTTCCAGCTCATCGGTTCGTGCTACGGTTCCCGGTTCGCATTTTACTATCCCGGATTCATCGGGTTCTCCCGCCGTTCCGTTTGCGGCGTTGTAGCCCGGTGTGGCTTTCCAGTTCATGTTTGTGTAAACGGTTGTCATTTTTATAATCCACCTTTACTTTTGGGGAATGTAAGTGTAAAAGCATCAATACAACGGATTTGAAAAAACCCGTTTTTAAGTTCTTTTAAACTTTACTCCCTTATTTATAATTAGTTTTATCTGAATATTATATCGGCAAAAATATATAAAACTTTAGTTTTTTTAATAAAAAAATATCAATTTTTTAAGCTCTGAAGCGGCGCAGGTATTCTGCCCCCTCTTGAAATAAACTTGGAGCAGTCAAAATTGTTTATCTTCATAACGGGACCGCTTCCGAACAAGCCGCCGAACTCCAGCGTCTCCCCCTCCTTCATGCCAATAGCGGGAATAACTCTTACCGCGGTAGTCTTGCTGTTTACCATGCCGATAGCCGCCTCGTCCGCTATCATTCCCGAAATAACGTCGGGAGAGGTATCGCCCGGTACTACCACCATATCCAGTCCCACGGAGCAAACCGCCGTCATCGCTTCAAGCTTTTCCAAGCCCAGCGCGCCGCAGCTTGCCGCTTCGATCATTCCCGCGTCCTCGGAAACGGGAATAAACGCTCCCGAAAGACCGCCAACGTGAGAGGAAGCCATAACGCCGCCCTTTTTCACCGCGTCGTTAAGCAAAGCGAGAGCCGCCGTAGTGCCGTATGCGCCGCACCTTTCAAGACCCATTTCCTCCAAAATATGAGCAACGCTGTCGCCTACCGCGGGAGTGGGAGCAAGTGACAGATCCACTATACCGAAAGGAATGTTCAGCATCTTGCACGCCTCCGTCCCCACAAGCTGTCCCATTCGTGTTATCTTAAAAGCGGTTTTCTTTATTACCTCCGCTATCTCGCTTATATTAGCGTCCGGCATTTTGGACAGCGCGGCTCTTACAACTCCGGGGCCGCTTACGCCAACATTTATGACTGTATCGGGTTCACCTACGCCGTGAAAAGCTCCCGCCATAAAGGGGTTATCCTCCACCGCGTTGCAGAATACCACTATCTTTGCCGCACCGAAGCAGTGATCGTTGGCGGTAGCCTTCGCGCTGTCAACAATGATCTGCCCCATAAGCTTTACCGCGTCCATATTGATACCCGCGCGGGTAGAACCGATGTTAACGGACGAACAAACGTTGGTGGTTTCGGAAAGTGCTTCGGGGATAGATTTAATAAGCTCCATATCACCCGCCGCAAAGCCCTTGTGAACAAGAGCGGAATAGCCGCCTATATAGTTAACGCCCGTACCCTCCGCAACACGCTGCAGGGTTTTCGCGAACTTTACGGGACTCCCCTTTGCGGAAGCCGCAAGCATTGAAATGGGCGTTACCGAAAGACGCTTGTTTATAATGGGGATACCGTAGCGTTTTTCAATTTCCTCACCTGTTCTGACGTGATTTTCCGCCGCTCTCATCATTTTTTCGTAAATTTTGCCGCAGGCTCTGTCTATATCGCTGTCAATACAGTCAAGCAGCGATATTCCCATAGTAATTGTACGTATATCAAGATTTTCCTCTTGGATCATCTTTATGGTTTCAAGTATATCGTTTGTACTGACCATTCTTTAAGGTCTCCTTTGCTGTTTTTTATTTAGGGAGCCTCTAAAAACCCTTGTGAACAGTAAAAACGGACAGGGTACGCCGGATACGAGGAAATCCGACGAAGGCAGGCTTGACGCCTGTCGAGGAGGATTGACGAAGTAGGCGGCGTGCCATGTTCGTTTTTACTCACAGGGGGTTTTTAGAGGTTCCCTTTATACCAATCCCTTTTTGAACTGACGTAATCACACAGCTCAAAAAGGGATTGCACCCAAAACACTACTCCAACAGTTTAAAAGGATTAGTATTAGATTCGGTGCATGGAATTAAAAATATCCTCGTGCATAACATGTACCTGCAAATTCATTTCCTCGCCGGATTTTTTAAGGCGTTCCGCAAGAGTACCGTAATCGGAGGTGCATTTGGATATATCTATAAGCATGGTCATTGCAAACATATCCTGCATGATCGTCTGTGTAACGTCCATAACATTGGCGTTGCAGTCCGCGCAGATCGCGCTTATTTTAGCCAAAATACCTACCGTATCTTTTCCTATAACAGCTACTACCGCTTTCATAATGATTTTCCTTTCAAGTTTGTTGTCGTTTTTCCAATAAAAATTTTTCCGTATTATATTATAACGAATTTTTGGTAAAAAGTAAAGATAATAGTAGACAAATTTTTCATTTTATGATAAAATAATAAAGTTATTATTGTTCGCGGCCGCTTTATGCTATTATTTTAATAAATCAGCGGAAGCTTTGAGATTGACGGCGGTAAGAATCGGAAAGGACAAAAACACAATGAACGGCACAGACAGTATCCCGGCAGACAGCCACACACATTCCTCCCAATCCCCCGACGGCGAGAACACCGTAAGAGAAATGGCCGAAAGAGCGGCAGAGCTGGGCATAAAGCACTATACGGTCACAGATCACCTTGAAATAAACAAATTCTATGACGAGGAATTTTTATACGAAGAGCCGGTCAGACAGTCCTCGCTGATATTACCGCCTCTTATAGAAGAATTTAAGGATAAGCTTGATTTACATTACGGAGTGGAGCTGGGACAGCCGCTTCACGATATGGAGCTTACGGAACGTATGCTAAAAAGCTACGATTACGAGTTTATTATAGGCTCCTGCCATATGGTAAGAGGCTGGGACGATTTTTATTATCTTGATTATCAAAAGGTAGACCCGCAATATTTATTGAAGCTTTATTTTGAAGAGCTTCTTGAAATGGCGGAATGGGGAAAATTCAATGTTTTGGGACATCTTACCTATCCCTTAAGATATATTGAGGGAGATTTCGGAATAAAAATAGATATGAACAGATATAAAGCGGTTATTGAGGAGATATTCAAAACCCTTATAAGAAACGGCATGGGGATCGAAATAAACACCTCCGGGCTTAGACAGAAGATCGAAGCTGCGATGCCAGATGAAAGGTACGTGAAAATGTACCGAGAGCTGGGCGGCGAGATAATCACGGTAGGCTCGGACGCCCACTGCGTGGGAGATCTGGGAAAAGGCATAGCGGAAGGTATTAAAATCGCGAAAACATGCGGGTTTGATAAAATATATTATTACGATCACGGAAAACCCGTTTCAATAAGTATATGAAAGGAAAAACAGTATGAAAAAATTAGTTGATTTGCTGCGCGAAAACGCACGGCTCTCCAATGAACAGCTTGCCGTTATCCTTGGAACCACCGAAGAAGAGGTTGCCAAGGAGATCAAGCAGCTTGAGGATAGCGGAATAATTATCGGATATTCCGCAATTATTAACGAAGAGGAGCTGAACAAAAACGCTGTGACCGCTTTTATCGAGGTAAAGGTATCGCCTCAGGTGGAATGCGGATATGACGACATTGCAAAAGCTATCGCGCAGTATGACGAGGTAGACACCGTTCACCTTATGAGCGGCAGCTTTGACCTTTCGGTAACTTTAAGAGGAAATAACCTGAGAGAGGTAGCTCTCTTTGTCAACGAAAGGTTAGCTACCCTTGACGGAGTTTTGTCCACCACCACCCACTTTATCCTGCAAAGGTATAAGGAAAAGGGCGTTAACTTCGCCGCCGATGAAGCTGACGAAAGGAGCCTTGTTTCACCGTGATGGATTACGAAAAACTGCTTTCCGATACTATCCAAGAGGTTAAATTTTCGGGGATAAGAAAGTTTTTCGATATTGCCTCCACTGTCGAAAACGTTATTTCCCTTTCCGTGGGAGAACCCGATTTTAAAACCCCTTGGGCTATAAGAAAAGAGGCTATAAGAACCCTTGAAAAAGGCAAGACCGCCTATACGGCAAATTCGGGACTTATTCAGCTCAGACGCGCCATTGCGGAATATATTGAAAGAAAAAACTGCTTAAAATATGACCCCGACAATGAAATAATTGTGACGGTGGGCGGCTCGGAGGCTATCGACTGCGCTTTCAGAGTTTTGTGCGATCCCGGAGACGAGGTGCTTATTCCAGAGCCTTCCTTTGTTTGCTACGCTCCGCTTGTGAAAATGGCGGGGGGCGTTCCCGTTACAATTGAAACCAAGCTTGAAAATAATTTTAAGCTCACCCCTGAGGAGATCAAAGAGAAAATCACCCCCAAAACAAAGGCTTTGGTATTTCCTTTCCCCAACAATCCGACGGGCGCGGTCATGCGCAAAGGAGACNTGGAAANGATAGCGGAGGTTTTGAGAGATACGGATATTGCGGTAATTTCAGATGAAATATACGGCGAGCTTACCTACGGCGGGGAACGCCACGTCTCAATCGCCGAAATGGACGGCATGCAGGAACGCACTATCCTGATAAACGGGTTTTCCAAGGCCTTTTCCATGACAGGCTGGAGAATGGGTTATTTTGCCGCTCCCAAGCCTATCGCCAAGCAGATGCTTAAGCTTCATCAATACGCTATCATGTGCAGTCCCACCGTCAGCCAGTATGCGGCAATAGCGGCTTTACTGGAATGTGACGATGAGGTCGAGCGCATGAAGGAGGAGTACGACGCAAGAAGAAGATTTGTGGTAAAGGGCTTCAATGATATGGGGCTTGACTGCTTTGAACCCGAGGGCGCGTTTTATGCTTTCCCGAGCATAAAATCAACGGGACTTACCTCGGAGGAGTTCTGCACNCGGCTTTTGACCTCCAAAAAGGTGGCGATAGTGCCGGGAGACGCTTTCGGCGAATCGGGAGAGGGCTTTGTNAGAGTAAGCTATGCTTATTCCCTCGCTCACTTGAATACCGCGCTCGAACGTATAAAGGAATTTTTGGCTGAATTAAAAGGCCAATAAACCAATAAAGGAAAACATAAAATGGAATATTTTGATTTATACGATCAAGACAGGATCCCTTTGGGAAAACAAATACAAAGAGGCGATAAAATTCCCGAAGGAGAATATCATATAGCCGTTCATGTCTGCGTTTTCAATTCCGAAAATCAAATGCTTATACAACAGCGGCAGCCCTTTAAGGCGGGTTGGTCAAATATGTGGGACGTTTCCACNGGCGGCAGCGCGGTGGCGGGTGAAAACAGCGCACAGGCGGCGGAAAGAGAGCTTGAAGAGGAGATAGGACTGAAAATCTCCTTTGACAACATACGCCCCATGCTGACCGTACACTTTGACCACGGCTTTGACGATATTTACACCGTAANCAAGGACGCGGATATTAACGAATTAAAGCTGCAATATGAGGAAGTCCAAGCGGTAAAATGGGCAACTGAGGAAGAAATACTGTCAATGATCGCCNACGGNTCTTTTATTCCGTATCACGAGCAGCTTATCTCGCTTTTGTTTTTTATGAGAGATCACAGAGGTACCTTTAAGCATGACGAATAACGCCGTAAAAGTGCGGGAAATCAAAGTCAAGGCCTACGCGAAAATAAATCTTTTTTTGGACATAACCGGCGTTCTCCCNAANGGCTACCATTCCTTAAACAACATTATGCAGCAAATTGAGCTTCATGACGAGGTGACCGTGAAATTATCCGAGGGGAACGGCATAAGCGTTACATGTGACAACNCCGAAATACCCACCGATAAAAGAAATATCGCCTATAANGCCGCCGAGCTTTTNNTNANNGAAACGGGGCTTTCCGCCGAAATCAACATAGACATCAAAAAAAACATACCCGTTATGGCGGGACTTGGNGGCAGCAGCACCGACGGAGCGGCTGTACTTACCGCGCTGAANCTTCTTTGCGGCACTCCTTTAAATCAAGAGACACCGGAAAAAGCAGGAGCGGCTCTNGGTGCCGACGTTCCTTTCTGCATAAGGGGAAACGCCGCTTTTTGCAAAGGAATAGGCGAAAGAATGANCGATATANAGGGNCTTGAACATTGTTCAATNNTGATAATAAANCCCGANTTTTCCTGCAACACCGCCGACGCTTACGGCTTGTACGACAAAAGCCCCGTAAAATGCAGCGGCGAACCCGATNTTTTACTGTCGGCGTTAAANGAAAATGATCTGAAAAAAACGGGAGCGAATTTGTACAACATTTTTGAGGTGCTTTATTCCGACAGCAGGATAGAGGAAATAAAAAACGNTTTACTTNANNTAAAGGCTGTCGGCGCGGCTTTAAGCGGAAGCGGAAGCGCGGTTTACGGGCTGTTTGAAANCGAAGAAGCCGCGCTGTACGCCAAGTCAAAATTAAATTATCCGTTTATGTTTGTAACAAAACCTGTTTTTTCTCTTGAAAAAAAGTAAAAAATATGTTAAAATAATACGAATAATTTTATTTACGCGGCAATCACTCGGCTCTTGAAAAGGAGGAATCGAAATGGTGCTTATCCATAACCACTTAGGCGAAATAAATGTTTCCAAGCAATTTTTTGCGCAGCTTATCGGCGGTACTTTGACCAATTGCTTCGGCGTGGCGGACACCAATGCCTGCACCCCTAAACAGAATCTTATGGAGACCCTGCCTTTTACCAANAAGAAAAGNTTTATAGACAAAGGCGTTGCCGTTAAGACAGTAAGGGGCAGACTTCACGTGGATTTGCATATCACCGTATTNTACGGCGTTAATATTTCCTCCGTGGTAAGAAGCATACAGCACAAGATCGCTTATGTTATCGAGGAGGAAACCGATATTGAGGTTGAGAGCGTAAATGTGTATATAGACGGTATCAAAACCTGATTATTGAGTTAAAATTGCCAAATTATTATATTTGTAAGGAGTACGGCTTTGAGTATCAGCGGTAAAATGCTCCGAGACGCTATTATATCCGGAGCGAATAATATAGTAAACAACAGAAACATGGTGGACGAGCTTAACGTGTTCCCCGTTCCCGACGGCGACACGGGAACAAATATGTCTATGACCATAAAAAACGCTCTCCCCGAATTGACGATGATGAGCGACAATGTTACCGTGGCCGCGGTTGCGAGTACCACCGCTTCCGCAATGCTGAGAGGTGCAAGAGGAAACTCGGGCGTTATCCTGTCGCTTTTGTTCAGAGGCTTTTCCAAAGGCTTGAACGGAAAGAACGAGGCGGACGTGCGGGATATAGCAAGATCATTAAGTCTCGGAGTTGAAGCGGCGTACAAATCTGTCATGAAGCCCACCGAGGGCACTATTCTGACTGTCGCAAGAGAAAGCGCGGAAGCCGCCTCCAAAAAAGCGGCCGAATCCGACGATATTAAAGAGCTTTTCGATACCATTATCACCTCCGCCAAGGAAGCGTTGGACAAAACTCCCGAGCTGCTGCCCGTACTTAAAAAAGCGGGAGTTGTAGACGCGGGCGGAATGGGCTTTTTGGTAATCATGCAGGGTATACAAAGCGTTGTCAGCGGCGGCGGTATAATAGAATCCGAGGAAACAGATGACACCGTTAAAGAACCGGTCATCACCAACGCGGCGGGAAGCGTGGAAGCGGATATCGAATTTACCTACTGTACCGAGTTCCTTGTAAAGAAAAAAGCCGACTGCAAGGACGCAAAGCTTTTGAGGGCATATCTTGAAACGATAGGCGACTGCGTTGTGGTGGTCGACGACGACGATATTATTAAAGTCCACGTTCACACCGAACACCCCGGAAGGGCATTGGAACAGGGCTTGCTGTTCGGTATGCTGGTTAACCTTAAGATCGAGAACATGAAGGAGCAGCACAAAAATCAGGAAAAAAAGGTCGAAATGGCGAAAAAGAAAAAGGCGCAGCCCGCAAAGCCCGAAAACGAGTACGGATTCGTATCGGTGGTCAACGGCGCGGGACTTGAGGCTATTTTCACCGACCTCGGCGTTGACAGTATTGTAAGGGGCGGTCAGACCTCCAATCCCTCTACCGAGGATATAGTTGAAGCTGTCATGGCTACTCCCGCTAAAACCGTCTTTGTGCTTCCCAACAATAAAAATATAATTATGGCGGCGGAACAGGCGGTAAAGCTCGTTAAAGACAGAAAGGTAATAGTGCTTCAGTCAAGGACTGTTCCTCAGGGCATTTCCGCAATGATCGCCTTTGACGGATCGTGCGACGTTAAGGAAAACAGCGTCAATATGACTAAGGCTCTTGATAAGGTGGGCACTGGCTCGGTGACCTTTGCGGTACGCGACAGCGAATTTGACGACAAGAAAATCAGACAGGGTGATATTCTGGCAATGGAAAACGGCAAGCTTGCGCTTGTGGAGCGTGACGTTAAAAAAGCCCTTGTTAAGATAACGAAACGGCTTGTAAAGGGTGATTCCTCTTACATTACCGTTATATACGGCTCGGATGTTACCGACGACGACGCGCAGGAAGCGTACGAGCTGCTGAAATCAAAGCTTGACGATGATCTGGAGATAGTGCTTGTTAACGGAGGACAGCCTATTTATTATTATATTGTTTCGGTGGAGTGACCGATCAAACTATACTTTTTACGGAGCTTTAAAAAAACGGTGATTTCTGACAGGATTAAGTGACAATGGAAATACAAAAAATAAACGGTCAGACAACATTTTTGCCCGCCGCTGAAACACCGCTTTCGGCAAATGTGGTTTTTATTCAATGCGGCGGTGAAACGTGGATTTTTGATGTGGGCTGTTCGGACGAGGCAGCCGAAAAAATCAATTCGGTCGAAGGAAAAAAGAATATAGTTTTGTCCCATTTTCACCCCGATCATACCGGCAATATCGAACGTGTGAGCTATGATGAGTTATATGCGGGAGCGTTCACCTGTAAACGCTTCAAAACAGGTACAACGGTAAATGAACATATGTTTTTTGAAAGCGGTATCCACCTTTTCCCTTTGCCCTCCGGCCACGCTAAAGGAAGCATAGGGCTTGAATACAAAAATTGCGCTTTTTTGGGTGATGCGGTATATTCCATGAAAAAGAACGGAAGAATCGCTTATAATGCGGAATTGCTTAAAAAAGAGATTGCTGTTTTGAAGTCGCTTGACGCAGAAAGGTTTTTTATAAGTCACAGTGAGCCGTTCGGTAAGACAAAAGCCGAGGTGATAGAAGAGCTTGAAAGGATATATATGCTTTTTGATAAGCATGACCCGTATATTTTTTTGGATTAAGTTTTTTGCGTTCCGTGCGAGAGTAACCTCGCAGAGTGACAAGTGCTTGTCTTAACAGGGGAAGCCCTCTACCGCAGGGCTTCCCCTCTTTCAAAACACATCGATTTTTCAAAACACATCGATTTTTGGTAAACCGACGGTTTGAAAATAAAATCGGGATTTTAGGAGGTTTAATACTAAATCTAAATAAAAATAAAACAAATCCAACGACCGGGGCGTCCCTGCTCTGCGCCAGCCCGACTTGAAATATCCGCATATTCCTGCGTCGGGACTTCCTTGATCAGGAACGCCCCGCCCGCCGGCTTTGTTTTAATCGAGAATTAGTATAAATTCCGATCTGTAAGAAAGGAAAAAAGGTAAATATGAAAAATATAAAAAGAAAATCGGTAGGAACTCATTTTTCAATGTGCGTTCAACCGGCATTTATTATCGGCACAAACAACGAAGACGGATCATATAATTTCGCGCCTATTACTTGGGTAAGCGTTACAAATGAGAAGGATGACGACTATTTGTTGGTTATCAGCATGTTCGGCACGAAAATGACTAAGCAAAATGTTATAAGAACAGGCATTTTGAGCGTAAATTTAGTCAGTACGGACATGCTTGAGCTTATGGATTATTTCGGTACTCATCACGCAAGGGACGGAAAGAAAGATGAAATTTCATATAACGTTTGCAGGGGAGAGGTTGTGGACGTTCCCGTTCTTGACGCAAGTCGGTGGGTATATGAATGCGAGGTTGTTCAATCTGTTGAGACAGGAGAATCCACTACCTTTTTCTGTCGGATAAAAAATGTTCAGGTCGATGAGCATATGGCATGCGATGATACTTTTAATATTGACCTTACAAAGCTTGACCCTTTAATCTATTCGGGTATGTACCATAGTATCGGGAAACTATTGGGAAAAATAGGAGATTTTGCCAAATAGACACATTATGTTATAAGAAAGGACAGCTAAAAAATGAAATTACCCATAATAGAAACCGAACGACTTATATTAAGGCCTTTAGAAGTATCCGACGCGGAGCACATTTTTAACACATGGGCAAGCGACCCGAGAGTAACAAAATTTATGACATACACCACCCATAAATCTGCAGATGAAACAAAAGAGTGGCTTGAAAACGTGGTCATTCAAAATACGGAAAACAAGGATCACAAAAGATATGAGATTGGATTTCAGCTTAAGGAAAGCGGAAAACTTATAGGCAGCGGCGGAGCGTATTACAAGCCCGAATTTGACCGCTGGAGCATAGGCTATAACCTTGCCTATGACTATTGGCATCAAGGCTACACCTCGGAGGCTATGAAAGGATTGGTCGATACTTTAAGCGAAATGGGAATAAAACACTTTATTGCCGACCACGCGGTAGACAACCCCAACAGCGGCAAAGTAATGGAGAAAATCGGAATGAAATTCGATTTTATGGGCAGCTACACCTGCTTTGACGGCAGAGTGTTTGAAGCTAAGTATTATATTATGGATTTGGAATGATTGCAAATAAAAAATAGTACTGTTTATCAGAATAGTGCTATTTTTTATGTCAAATAAAATGAAGGTTACTTGCAAACCATAAAAAATGTATTGCAAATTGCTTTACAAAGTGGTATACTATACTTGAAAGGTGGTGTTAATATGTCGGGAAAAACAGCAAGCGTAACGGCAAGAATTGAACCCGAGATAAAAAAGCAAGCGGAAGATATATTGGAAAAATTAGGTGTTCCTGTATCTGTTTTAATTGATACACTATATCGTCAAATAATTATGACAAACAGTATACCTTATTCTTTCAGTGTTACTGAGATACCTACTCAGGACACTATGACAGATGAGAAATTTAACCAAATTATGAAGAGAGGATTAGATTTAGCAAAAGCGGGTAAGGGATTAGATGTTGATGAAGCTTTTGAAAAAATAAATCAGAATATTTGAAAATGAAATATAAGGTTAAATTAACCGATTACGCCATAGAACAAATGCGGAAAATAATGGAATATATTCTAAGGTATTAAAAGAACCCGAAATTGCTGAAAAATGGTCACTTAAAGTTCAAAATGCGGTGACATCGCTTAGTGAAATGCCATTAAGATTTCCGCTTGTAGATAAAGAACCATGGCACAGCGAAAACATCAGAAAAATGATAGCAGATAATTTTATTGTATATTACTGGACTGATGAAGAGCATTTTACGGTTTGGGTTACTGCTATAATTTATGGCAGAAGAGACCAACTATACGCACTTAAGAATATGCCCAAAACCTGATTGCCTATCGAAAGGAAATCTATAAAAATGAAATTACCCATAATAGAAACCGAACGGCTTATATTAAGACCCTTAGCGATGTCCGACGCGGAGCACATTTTCAACACATGGACAAGCGACCCGAGAGTAACTAAATTCATGATGTACACCACCCATAAAACCGTGGAGGAAACCAAAGAGTGGCTTGAAAGAACGATCCGCCGCGTTGAGGACGAAAGCTTAAAAAGATTTGAAGCAGGCTTTCAGCTTAAGGAAAACGGAAAGCTTATAGGAGCGGCGGGAGGGGCATACAATCCCGACTGTGACCGCTTTAACATAGGCTACAATCTCGCCTTTGATTATTGGCATCAAGGCTACACCTCTGAAGCCGTGAAAGCGTTAGTTGACTGCGTAAGCAAAATGGGAGTAAAGCACTTTATTTCCGACCACGCGGTAGACAACCCAAACAGCGGCAAGGTAATGGAAAAAATCGGAATGAAATTCGACCACATGGGCAGCTACACCTGTCACGACGGCAGAGTATTTGAAGCAAAATATTATATTATGGATTTATAATGATTACTAATAACACAGAAATAACAAAAATAAAAGGCATCAGCGATAAAAGGGCGGCAATGTACAATAAACTGGGCATTTCTACCGCCGAGGACTTAATAAGCTTCTATCCGAGGGATTATATCGACTACACCGAGCCGAAAAAAATAGCCGAGATAGAAAACGAGGAGATTTGCGTTTTCAAGGGAGAAGTGACAAAAAAGCTTAAGCCGTACTTCGGCAAAGTGACCGTATATCACATTGCTGTAAGCGACGGCACTGACGAAATGCTGATAACCTTTTTCAACAACCAATTTGCCTACAACAAAATAGTGGAAGGACACAGCTATCTTTTTTACGGAAAGGTGACCTGTACCTTTGCAAAAAAGGAAGCCTTGTCCCCCGTTTTTATCTTAGCGGACACCGAAAGCAAAATAGTACCCAAATATTCTCTTACAAAGGGTCTTACCAATAACATCATAATATCCAATATGGTAAACGCCTTGGAGAAAGCGGAATTTGACGATCTTCTTCCCGAGTATATAAGAGAAAAGGAAGAACTGCTGCCTTTAAAGGAATCGGTTTATAATATACACTTCCCCGAAAGTGCGGAAATGCTTGAAAAGTCGAAAAAACGTCTTGCCTTTGAGGAGCTTTTGGTGCTTCAATTGGGGCTGTCGCTTCTTGGGAAACAAAAACGCCGCGAGACGGGTATTCCCATGAAAAAGGTAGACATAAAGGATTTCTTTTCTTCCCTGCCCTTCCAGCCCACAAACGCGCAGAAAAAAGCCATAAAGGAATGTATATCCGATATGCTGAAGCCGCTGCCCATGAACAGACTGCTTCAAGGCGACGTTGGAAGCGGCAAAACCTTAGTGGCGGCCGCGGTGATGTATTTTACGGTAAAAAACGGCTTTCAGGCTACCCTTATGGCACCCACCGAAATATTGGCAAAACAGCACAAAGACACCCTATGCGGCTTTCTTGAACCCTTGGGGATAACGGTGGAGCTGCTGACAGGCTCGCTTACGGCAAAAGAAAAAAAGCTTGTTAAAGACAAAATCAAAAGCGGCGAAGCGCAGATAGTGGTAGGAACTCACGCTCTGATACAGAAAAACGTTGAATTTAACAATTTAGGCTTATCCGTCACTGACGAGCAGCACCGTTTCGGAGTGGCTCAAAGATCAAAATTGCAGGAAAAGGGCGAAAATCCCCACAGCTTGGTAATGTCCGCAACGCCTATCCCGCGTACGCTCGCCTTGATGATATACGCCGATTTGGATATATCAATTTTAAACGAAATGCCCAAAGGACGGCTTCCCATAAAAACCTACGGCGTTGACAGCAGCTTTCACCAAAGGCTGTACAGATTTATCATAAAATACGTCAACGAGGGCTATCAGGCGTATATCGTCTGTCCCCATATCGAGGAGGGAGTAGGCGATAAGGCAGCGGCGGTACAATACTTTGAGGAGCTGAAAAACGGGTACTTATCGGGAATTTCCTTGGGTCTTCTCCACGGCAAGATGAAGCAGGCGGAAAAAGACGAGGTAATGAACGAATTTAAGCTGAATCACATTTCCGTGCTTATCGCAACGACTGTAATAGAGGTGGGTATAGACGTTCCCAACGCCGTTGTTATGATAATCGAAAACGCGGAGCAGTTCGGGCTTTCGCAGCTTCACCAGTTACGGGGACGCGTGGGGCGCGGAAGCACCCAGTCCCACTGTATTCTTGTAACCGACAGCAAGGGAGAATACACTAAAGCGCGCATCGACACAATGACGGTCACAAGCGACGGCTTCGAGATAGCCAATAAGGACTTGGAGCTGAGAGGCCCCGGCGATTTCTTCGGCTATGCCCAGCATGGACTTCCGCCGCTTAAAATAGCGGATATGACTAAGGACATAGAAACGGTATATCTTGCGCAAAAGTACTCCAAGGAAATTTTGGAGGAGGACGAAAACCTTTCCGCGGAAAAAAACAAGGGCTTATGCCGACTTGTGGAAAATTTATTCAATGGCGGTGAAAAATTTGGAATCAACTGAAAAAAATGACCGTTGGCGTTATCCCCGATTTTTCGGAAAAAACGACGGGGAAAAAGCCTATATAACGGGAGAGGACGCAAAGCATATCGGCACTGTGCTGCGTATGGGCATCGGCGATCTTGCGGTAATTTGCGACAACGAATATAACGATTTTCTTTGCAGGATAGTATCGGTGCAAAAGGATACAATTGAATTTGACGTTTTGGACAGCAAACCGAACAAAGCAAGGCCGAATGTTGAAATAACACTGTTCCAATGCCTGCCCAAAAGCGATAAAATGGACTTTATCGTGCAAAAGGCAACCGAGTTGGGGGCAAGTAAAATCGTGCCAGTGCTTTCAAAAAGATGCGTATCGAGACCCGACGAAAAAAGCATAGGAAAAAAAATACAGCGTTGGGAAAAAATAGCCGAGGAAGCGTCAAAGCAGTGCGGCGGCGGAAAAATCCCCGACATAGGAAAGCTTACGGATTTTAAAGCCGCGGTTTCGGAATATTCCAAAATAGGATCGGGAATACTTTTTTATGAATGCGGCGGCAAAAGGCTTTGTGAATTACCGATAAAAGAGGTCTCAAAAATAGGTATTTTTATCGGAAGCGAGGGCGGCTTTGAATCCGAAGAAGCGGAATTTGCCGAAAAAAACGGGATAATACCCGCCACACTCGGGAAAAGGATATTGCGGTGTGAGACCGCACCCGTTGCCGCACTTTCAATTTTGATGAATTTAACAGGAAATATGTAAAAATTTTGTATAATTTGCTAAATTTCCCATAACACTTGAAAAAAAGGAAATAATGTTATATAATATTTGCAGGTAATATTTTCATAAGGATGTTACCCAATAGGAAATGACACTTCATCTAAGGAGGATATATTCAAATGAATAAAGGTTTTGTCGGTTTTATTTTGGGACTCATTGCGGTTTTGGGCGGTGCGTTTGTAGCTACAATGCTTTTGAAAAATAAGCTTACAAAAAATTACGAGGACGATGATTTCGACGATTTCGATTCCTTTGACGATCCTGTGGACGACGAGGAGTTTGAACATTTCTTTGCCGCTGACGATGAAATGCCCGAGGTGAACGTTGAAGACTCCGAAGATGAAGACGGCGGGGAAGACGAGGAATCGGACGGAGAAAACGAGGAACAGCTTTGATTTTAAGCTGTTAAAGATTTTTATATTTTAACGATTAACAAATAAAAATCAGGGACAGGTTTTTACGGCCCGTAAGGGTGAGTATTTTCCTGTCCTTTTTTAAAATTAAGGTAATATGACACTTCAACAGCTTAAATATATTATAAAAATAGTGGAGTGCGGTTCCATAACGGAAGCGGCGAAGCGGCTTTTTATATCCCAGCCCAGTCTTTCGGCCGCCTTAAAGGAAATAGAAAAGGAATACGGCATAGAAATATTTTACCGCACCTCAAAGGGAATTTCCCTTTCCGCGGACGGCAGGGAGTTTTTGTCCTACGCAAGACAGATAGTCGAGCAAACCCAGCTTATGGAGCAGCGGTACTCGAACCGCAAGCCCGCAAAGCAGCTTTGCTCGGTGTCCACACAACACTATTCCTTTGCGGTAACGGCTTTTGTAAAGCTTATAGAGGACCTGAACGCAAGCGAGTATGAATTTACTCTGCGTGAAACAAGAACCTACGATATTATAGAAGATGTGAAAAATTTCAGGAGCGAGATAGGTATTATTTATTTCAGCAATTTTAACGAAAAGGTGCTGAAAAAACTGCTTAAGGAAAATCATCTTAAGTTTGAAAACCTTTTTGAAGCCGCGCCCCATGTATTTATAAGCTCCCGACACCCTCTTGCAAAAAGAAAATCCGTTACAATAGACGATCTTGAGGATTACCCTTTTCTTGCCTTTGAACAGGGGAGCTATAACTCATTCTACTTTTCCGAGGAAAT
Source organism: Oscillospiraceae bacterium (assembly GCA_014799365.1). Classification (GTDB taxonomy): domain Bacteria; phylum Bacillota; class Clostridia; order Oscillospirales; family Ruminococcaceae; genus Ruminiclostridium_E. Next base: position 13,519 of record JAAVIF010000038.1, on the reverse strand, counting down.
ATTAAGCACCGTACCTCACCGCAAAACGATCCATGTAAGCGACAGAGCCACTCTTTTTAACCTGCTTATCGGTTTAAACGGATATACGGTATGTACAGGAGAGCTGAACAGCGCGTTAAACGGCGAAAATATCGTATCGGTGAAGCTGGATACCGATGAAATAATGAAAGTGGGCTGGATCTCCAACGATAAAGCACCGCTCAGCTCTGTCGGTGAAAAATATGTCTTAATGCTTAAACAGGCGGTCAGAGAAAGCGGCTTTGCTGTTGCAAACACCTTCTGAAAAAAGGAAAAAACTATGATGGAAATGAAGCTTGATTTTTTCACACACTTTGACAGCTTCCCTTTTTTTATCCAGTTCGGCGGACATCAGGGAGGTATGTATTTTCATACTCATATCGACTTTTCCGAGCTTGTGATAGTATTGGATGGGCAGGCGATAAACGTAGTGGGCGAGGAACAGTTTCCGGTTGAAAAGGGCGATGTTTTTGTAATGGGCAAAGGCTCCTCCCACGGCTACCTTGAAGCAAGAGATTTTAAAATATGCAATATAATGTTTGATTTCGACTCTCTGTTGAACGCCAACTACGACGTTAAGGAGCTGGAGGGCTTTCACGCTCTTTTTCTTCTCGATCCTCTTGCCCCCGACGGCTTTAAAAGCCGTCTAAAGCTGTCACCTGAAAAATTCAGGGAGATCAAAAAAACGGTTTTGGCCGCGCTGGAAGAATACGAGGGCGGCTCTCCCGCAAGGCAGTCCATGCTTTTTGCCTATTTTATGCAAATTGTCGTAACGCTGTCCCGTCTTTACGGTATGTCGCCCATGCAAAAGGAAACCGCGGGGGTCGCGGCCGCGGCTGCCTATATAGAACGGCATTTTAACGAAAATATCACCTTAGAAAGGCTGCTTGAAATTTCCCATTATTCGCAAAGGCATTTCATAAGGCTTTTTTCGGAGTGCTACAACATCTCTCCCCATAAGTATCTGCAAAATATCAGAATGAAGCACGCCTGTCTGCTTCTGGAGCAAACGAACAAGCCGATAACGGAAATTGCCGCAAGCTGCGGATTTAACGATAGTAATTTCTTTACCAGAACCTTTAAAAAGCAAATGATAATGACACCTACCGAGTACAGAAAAAATAAAATATAGCTTTATCCAATATATTTATCTTAACCGATTATGTCAATTTTGTACTAATTTTTTTAAAAATTTTGGCACTTTTATGATAGATTTTTAAAAAAGAATATGCTATAATTTAAGTTATAAAGCAAAGGTAAACGTTTTCATGCACCTTTGCTTTTAAAGACATAAATTATAGCATTTTTTGTTAGTCTTTAATGGCGTATACGAAAAAAATGTAATACATAGTAAAAATGTAATACATAATGTCTTGTTTTTCGGCACGCCTAAAAAATTAAAAAGGAGGACTTCCATGAAGACCAAAAACAAAGTCATTTCAATATTTATGTGTCTTTGTCTTACGCTGCTTTCCGCTTGCTCACAGGCTGAAAGCCCCACAAGCGGCGTTCAAACTACCGCCGGTACTACCGAAAACCTTGACAACGAGGTAGATTACAGCGGTATGGCAGAAAACCTCGAGGAGATCGACGAATCCAACACTATCGGTACAGGTCCCAAGTATGACGCAAGCAAAACCGCGGGACACGTACACGCTCTTTGCTATTACGATTTAACGTCAAGTCAGCCCGAGCTTGTTGAAATTCTGGCTCAGCGTTTCGGCGGAACTATCGATACCGAAATCGCCCCCACAGGCTCGGCGTATTTCGATAAGCTTGGACAGCTGGTGGCGACAGGAGACTCTCCCGACATTGTAAGATATGACTGGCTGGCATATCCCGACGGTATATCCAAGAATATGTACACGCCTCTCGACGAATGGCTTGATATAGATTCCGAGCTTTGGGTAAACGAAAAAGACGTTATCGAAGCCTTTAACTACGCCGGCAAGCATTACTACTACCCTTCCGACGTAAACCCCAACTTCGTTATTCTTTACAATCAAGCCATAATCGACGAGGCCGGTCTTGAAAGTCCGTTGGAGCTGTACAAAAACAACAACTGGACTTGGGACACCTTTAAAGACTTAACAAGAAAATGGGCTGATATGAGCGACGATCATATCGGCTTTACCGGAGGAAGCTGGACAGGAATGATGTTCGCCAACTCCACAGGCGTAAAGACTATTGACATGACCGGAACCGAAATTATCAATAATTTCAGAGACGCAAACGTTGAACGCGCTATGTCCTATTTCTCCGACATGAAGAAAAATAACCTTATCGGCGAAGGCTTTGTAGCACCCGGTGAAGCATTTGCAGACGGCAATCTTTTGTTCCTCGCCATGGGTCTGACATGGGGCTACGAAAGTGCGCAGGAAATGTTCTTCAATAACGGCACTCTCGAAACTGACAAGGTAGTTGCTTTGCCCTTGCCCAGAGACCCTCAGTCCGATAAATACTATATGGCCGCCGATACCTTCGGCTTCATGATTCCCTCGGGTGCACCCAACATTCAAGGCGGCGTTTCCTGGATTTTAAGCGGCAGAATTTACGAAACCGACCCCGATACCAAGGCGGCCGACTATGCAAAAAAGACAGATACATCTCCCTCATATTACGACAAATGCCCCGGATGCAGATACGATTTCCCCGGAAATAACAATAACGATCTGTCCGTTTGCCCCGAATGCAGTACCGCAAGAAAGCCCAAGTACAAAACAACCTATGACGATGAACAGATGCAGATTATCTACGATATGAAGGACGGCAGTAAGTTCTCCTTTGTATTCGATAACTGCCTGGGCTTCGGTTCGACCATGGACAGTATTCTTACAGGCGGCGAGGAATCCCTTTTTGACGGTCCTCTTTACTACGCTTCCTCCTATACATCTATACTTGAATCACAGTATCAGGCAATCGAAGCAATCGTTCAGCCTTACCGCGACGAGCTTGCAAAGGTAGTCGGATAATCATACCAATAACACTTAATCCAATAGTATTAGAATCAATTACATAATTTTCTTAACCGTCTTTGAGGTTCGCTCAGGGGCGGTTATTTTTTTCATTATATCAATAGCACAAATTTGCCATTCTCGCCTTTTCATTTTCATTACTGCCTTTAAACGCCCTTTATATACTGTTTTCTTTAATATACTTATAAAAAATAAGGCAAAATAATGCTGTATTTTATAAAAATAATCCTTGCATTTTTATTGTGAAAATGTTACAATTATTATGTATAATTGTGGATAATAATTTACGTTTATATTATTACCGCATTTTTACAAAAGCCGCGAAATAAATAAATCGTTTTCCGACACAGCAACGCTTGATTTATTTCAAGGCAACACCAAAAAAATCAAAGGAGGTAATTCATTTCAATGAACACCAAAAAGAAAATCTTGTCGCTGCTTATGTGCGGCGTTCTTGTCCTGCTCTCCGCATGCTCGCAGGCGGACGCTACTCCCGACAATATCGCACCGACAACAAGCAGCACAACTGAAAATCTGGACAATGAGATCGATTATGACAGCATGGCCGATATCGGTTCCGTCGACACGGCAAACGAGGACGGTACAGGGCCAAAATATGTATCGGGACAGTTAGCGGGAGAGGTTAAAGCACTCTGCTACTATGACATAAACGCGCAGGAACCCGAAACCACGGAGATTTTCGCCCAGCGTTTCGGCGGCACCATGACGGTTGAAATAGCACCGTCCGGAGATTGGTTCGATAAGCTGGGTACATATATTTCAACGGGTAATTCACCCGACTTGGTAAGATACGACTGGGAAGCATTTCCATGCTACGCTTCCAAAAACACTTATACCGCGCTTGACGAGTGGCTTGACATGGACGCCGATCTGTGGAAAGGTATAAAGAGCGTTATCGAAGACTTTAACTATGCGGGCAAGCACTTTTATTTCCCCTCGGACGTTCAGCCCAACTTTACTATCCATTATAACAGATCCACCCTGCTGGAAGCGGGATTGAAGGACCCNTGGGAGCTTTACGAGGAAGGCAACTGGAACTGGAACACNTTTAAGCAGCTTTGCGAACAGTGGGTCGACCAGAGCGAAGAAAANATCGGCTTTACAGGCGGAAGCTGGACNGCTATGATGTTCGCNAATTCCACCGGCGTAAAGACATTTGACGTTACCGAAAACGANATTATCAACAATCTCCGCAACGAAAACGTTGAACGCGCCATGAGCTTCCTTGCGGACATGAAGAAACAGGGACTTATCGGCGACGGTTACGTTCACCCCGGCGAAGCTTTTGTCAAAGGCGATCTTTTGTTCCTTGCAATGGGTTACGAATGGGGNATCGAGAGNGCGCAGGAAGCNATATTCACAAAGGGACTTGAAGGCGAAATGGTAACGCTTCCCATACCTAAGGACCCTCTTTCCGATAAGTACTATGTGGCTGCCGATACATTCGGATACATGGTTCCCGCAGGNGCGGCAAATGTTCAAGGCGGCGTTGACTGGATATTGGCAAGCAGNATTTACGAGTCCGACCCCGAAACAAAAGCNGCCGACTATGCCAAGAAAACCTCTACCGACCCTATTTATTACGACAANTGCCCCGGCTNCAAATACGACTATGTTTCCAACAATAACGCCGATCTGACCGTATGCCCCGANTGCCAGACCGCAAGAAGAGAGAAATTTAAGCCTGTTTACACTGTTGAACAGCTTGAGCTTATAGATGATATGCTTCACTCGGATAAGTTTGAANTGGTGTTTGACAACGCAATGGGTATAGACACCGATCTGAAGCANATCNTTATAGANGGCGANGAAGCACTGTTTGACGGACCTATTTATTACGGCACATCTTATACCGCTACTCTCGACAGCCAGTATCAGGCAATNGAAGCCTATGTTCAGCCTTACCGCGATCAAATAAAGAAAGCGGCGGCAGAAGCNTAATAATCTGTTTTTGTAANAANATTTCNATATATTNATAATCCCGTATTTTTTGCGGGATTATTTTCTTCTAACCGCCGCTGTCTCTCCTTTTAATAGGTATCATCAANTCCATCTGACTTTCAAAGCGCGCCCCTGCGCANCTCNTATGACAGAAATATACCCAGTTCAGNTACTCCTCGGGACAGCCTATATTNTTNCCGATCCTGCTTTCATCCGCTTCATACGTNGGNTTATTGATAAGCCAATGCCAGAAATATGACCAGAACTGAAATTCGCCCCACCTAATGGTAAGCACCGCATANAGNCCGCTTTCGATCCTTTTCTTTACAAGCGGTTCGGGAACCTCCATATCGTCNGGNATCGTNACCTGCGTTTCATATCCGTGAAGATCNCCCTCCAGAACGCCGTGAATGGGATTGTTAAAGCCGAACATTCGTGAATCGGGTTTGATCTCGTAAAGTCTGCTGCTCTTTACGAATTCACTGACAACNTCCGCCGTGGCGTCCTCGGGNTTTTCGCCTATGAAATGATAGGAAGCTACCGTAAANGGAGGCTGATAAATGATTCTGACATTTAAGTCCTTGTTAAGTATCTCGTCGTCGCTTTCACGCTCTTTCCCGCTTATNTTTTCCTTTAANGTGGTTTTGGAAAAGCTTAATGTGTCNGCGATCTCCGACAGCNTGCCGTCCTCCAGCAAATCGAAGCGTTTGTTTTCCCTGACGCAAGCTTCCATNTGCTCGGAAAAGGCNTTGAGTATGCTTCTTATNCTGTCCAAGGAGGTTATCTCCCCGTTAAGCTCCTCAATGTTGTCCCGCATGATGCTTAAAGCCTTCTGCTGCTCTTTTTCACNTAAAATAACATCGATTTGCTTTAAAGGTATGCGAAGCTTTCTCANTATGATTATCTGACGAATCCGCCTTACGGCGTTTTCATCATAAACGCGGTACGCATAATCATCTTTGCTGAGTGCTTCGATCAAGCCCANTTGCTCATAATGCCTGAGCATTCTCGGAGTGACGTCGTACATCTTGGATACTTGACTTATCGTAAGATACTCCATGCGCATCTCTTCCTCCCATGTCTATTATAAAGTATTACACCGTGTCAATGTCAATAGGTAAAATCAAAATTTTTGAAATAANTTTTTATAANTTACGGCATTACAGCATGCTGCTTCTTTTCCTGTTTATTATAAACCANAACATCTTTATTATAAACTATAACACCGTGTCAATGTCAAGAGAAATTTAAATTTTCCCAAAATTTTTTCAGTCGGCGAAATGCTTTTTAAAATTGTGTTTTATTATGTGTTCATAACGAAAACAAGGAGGTGTATGTGTTTTTTTAGANCTACGCTTTATGTAATATTNTNTTTTTCTCGGAAGCGAAGTGCAGTTTGCGCTCCCGCGCGGGGCTTAAGATGACACCAAAGGGGGGAGAAGGTGCAATAAGTTTCACCTTATGTGGCTTCATTTAAAAAATAGTGCAGNCTTTATAATAAGTATATTTACACACACAAGCACGAAAAAATCGGTGAAACTCATTGCCCCACTCTCCCCCCTTAGGTTTCACCTTAAGAATCCTTTCCTTACCCCCCTCTATGCGTAGTGCTGATTTTTTAGTTGTTTGTTTCAATGAAAATGTGCGTGAAATGTCACTTAGGTAAGGTTGTCAATTGGCAAATGCCGGTAATTTGCAATTATGTTGCGCTTTGTTTGTTCTTCATTTTTNGAGGTGCTTTTTTCTTTTGGTTATGTCTCTTTTTATGTCTCTTTTTTTATTTTTTCATTGACAAAGCCTTATAAATATTATAAAATAGTATTTNANACNANTCNCTTTTAAAACTGCGGNTATTNNGTNNGTTNAAAANNGGGATNGGTATGAAAACGATACCNCTNTTACAACATAGAAAGGAACCGATATGATATATACAAACCCCGTTATAAAAGGATTTTATCCCGACCCAAGCATTTGTAAGGCAGGAGATTGTTTTTATCTTGTGTGCAGCAGCTTTCAGTTCTTCCCCGCTCTCCCTTTATTCAAAAGCAAAAATCTGACCGATTGGGAACAGATAGGTCACTGTATAACAAGAAAAAGCCAGCTTGACTTAAGCGGCGTTGAGCCCTCCGGAGGTATCTTTGCTCCCACTATCCGCTATAATAACGGAAGATTTTACGTTGTTGTCACCAACACAAGCGGCAGCGGCAATTTTTACGTTTACACCGATGATATTAACGGTGAATGGTCGGAACCCGTTTTGGTAGAAAGAGGCGGCATCGACCCCTCCCTGCTGTTTGATGAAGGCAAGACTTACTTTATGAGCAACGGAGAGGACGATTTCGGTGAAAACGGTATTTCGCTCTGTGAGATCGATATAGATACGGGAAANGTACTGACCCCCGCCAAATGTATCAGCAAGGGGACGGGCGGACGTTTTATCGAAGCNCCNCACNTNTATCATATNGGNGAATATTATTATCTTNTGGCAGCNGAAGGAGGCACCGAATACGGACACACCGAATGTATGTTCAGAAGCAAGGAACCNTACGGGCCATATGAGAGCTGCCCCCACAACCCGATACTNACCAACAGAAATTTAGGCGGTTATACGGTTCAGGGCGCGGGACACGCGGATATTGNGGAGGACGATAANGGNCAATGGTGGATGGTGAACCTCGCTTTCAGACAGATCCATATGTGGCGGCAGTTCCACCATTTGGGNCGCGAAGTATTTTTAGAGCCGGTTTACTGGACGGANGACGGCTGGCTTANGGTCGGCGCGGACGGTACAAGCCGATTAGGGTATGAGGTGACCGAANAGNGCTGTGTTATANGCGACCCCGCCGACCCATACTCCGAGGANTATGCCGAAAAATGGAGCTTNAAACCCGAAACGGCTTGTTATATCAGATGTCCCGAATATGACAGCTACCGTTTTGAAAATAAAGCNGTATATCTTCTGGGCNGCNAAGAAAAGCTGAATAGCAGAGGTAACGTTACNTTTGTGGGAGACAGGCAGAGGGAATTTGTNTGCNCCGCCGAAACGGAAATAGACAGCAAAACAGTGGGCGAAAATACCCGCTGCGGACTTACCGTATACATGAACGAAAGCAATCACTATGACCTTACGGTGCAAAAAGCNGCGGACGGCGGGTGCNTNGTCAAGGGAATAATCACCGTCGGCGGAGTTGAAATAAAAATGGGTGAGATCACNGTACAAAGCGAAACGGTATCGCTGAAAATAACNTCCCAAGCTCAAAGCTANCAACTGCANGCCTTAAATGCACNAGGCGAGTGGCAAAAATTAGCGGNAATGGAATCAAAGTATGTAAGCACCGAGGTATGCGAGGGCTTCACGGGAGTGATCATCGGCATTTTCTGCGAAGATAAAGGCAATGACATNAAACCCGTTAAGTTCATTATGAAATGAAATAAGATGAAAGGACGAANAACCATGGCAAANTGGCTTGACAACGCGATTTTNTATCAAATCTACCCTCAATCCTTCTGTGATACCAACGGAGACGGCATCGGCGATATTCAAGGAATNATATCNANGCTGGACTATATTAAGAATATCGGCTTTAANGCGCTGTGGNTAAATCCCTGCTTTGTNTCTCCCTTCGGCGACGCGGGATACGACGTGGCGGACTATTACACGGTNGCTCCCCGNTACGGCACCAACGAGGATCTGAAGCAGCTTTTTAANGAGCTTCACAAAAGAGATATGCACATTTTGCTCGACTTGGTCCCCGGGCATACCTCTGTGGANCACAAATGGTTCAAGGAATCCATGAAAGCGGACAGAAACGAGTTTACCGACCGTTATGTCTGGACGGACAGTATATGGGAGGGTCCCGAGGGAATGAACAATATCAGGGGCATTTCCGAACGCGACGGCTGCTGCGGCGTTAACTTCTTTTCAACACAGCCCGCCTTGAATTACGGTTATTACAAAATAACACGTCCGTGGCANATGTCTCCCGACGATCCCGGACCGACCGCCACTTTAAACGCCATGATCGATATTATGAGATTTTGGCTCAGCATGGGCTGCGACGGTTTCCGCGTCGATATGGCGGCTTCCCTTGTCAAAAACGACGAGGACGGAAAGGGTACGATCGAGCTTTGGAAAAAGGTAAGAGCNTTTCTTGACGAGGAATTTCCCGAAGCGGCAATGGTCTCCGAGTGGGGCGAACCCGACAAGTCGCTGGAGGGCGGCTTTCACATGGATTTTCTGCTGCATTTCGGTCCCTCTCACTATAATGATCTATTCCGCTGTGAAAATCCGTATTTCAGCAAGAAGGGCAAAGGAAACGCCGCCGAATTTGTGAGCCGTTATGTTAAAAATTATGAAAAGTCGGGCGGCAAGGGTCTTATCTGTATTCCCTCAAGCAATCACGATATGGACAGAATTTCNAGGAATTTTGATACCGAGGAATTAAAAATATGCTTTGGCTTCATTCTTTCAATGCCCGGTGCTCCCTTTATTTACTACGGCGATGAAATAGGAATGAAATATCTTGAAAACATTAAATCGGTGGAGGGAGGCTACGGAAGAACAGGCTCACGCTCGCCGATGCAGTGGGACGACACCGCAAACGCNGGATTCAGCTCNGCNGCTCCCGAAAAGCTTTATATCCGAATNGANCCCGATAAAANCAGACCCACCGCAAAGAAAGCTCTTGCGGATNATGATTCGCTTTTAAACGAGATAAAGAAGCTTACGGNGATAAGGCAGGCCAACCCCGCTTTACAAAGCAACGGCGGGATAAGGTTCGTTTATGCCGAAGAAAACGCTTATCCGCTGGCTTATATAAGAAGCTCGGAGCAGGAGGAAATTTTGGTGACGGTCAATCCCGCTGACCGAGAGTGCGGATTTGANCTTGATGTTACCGCCGATAAGGTGCTTTATCAAAGAGGTANGGTTACCGTCGAAAACGGAAGGGTTACGGCACANCCNCAAAGCATNGCNTATATCAAGCTGAAATAAACCAAACGAAATCTGAAAGGAGCAAAATATGAATTACAANCCGTTTAANGATCTGTCCCTCTCATGCCTCGGAATGGGCAATATGCGCCTTCCCACCCGCCCCGACCTTGAGGGCAATCCGATAGACCGCGAGAGCGCGGGAAATATCATCGATTACGCCATGAAAAGCGGAGTCAATTATTACGATACCGCTTATGTTTACAACAGCGGCGATTCCGAAAAATTTTTGGGGGAAACCATTACAAAGTACCCGAGAGAAAGCTATTACCTTGCCACAAAATTTCATATCGTTTCAAATCCCGATTACAAAGCGGTCTTTGAGGAACAGCTCAAACGCCTGAATACGGATTACATTGACTTTTATCTTGTTCACGCCATAGGAAACGACACTGCTCGGCAATATATCGACAGCGGCTGCATTGAATACTTTAACGAACTGAAAAAACAGGGCAAAATACGCTATCTCGGNTTCTCAAACCACTCAAGCCCCGAAACACTGAAAAATTTTATAAAACAAAACAACTGGGATTTTGTTCAGCTGCAGCTTAACTACTACGATTGGGAGTACGGCACCGCAAAGGAAGAATACGAGGCGGTTAAAGAAAGCGGTCTTCCCGTTATAGTAATGGAGCCCGTAAGAGGCGGAAAACTCGCCGGTCTTACCGACGAGGCGAACAAGCTGTTAAAGGACGCTCACCCCGATTGGTCGATAGCCTCGTGGGCGTTCAGGTGGCTCAGAACTCTTTCCAACGTTCAAGTAGTACTCAGCGGTATGTCAAATATGGAGCAAATAATTGACAATATCAATACATTTTCGGATGAAAGCTCATTTACCGAAGCCGATACGGAGCTTTTGTTCAAGGCAAGGGAGCTGTTCAAGGATCAAATTCAGGTGCCTTGTACGTCCTGCCGCTACTGCTGTGACGATTGTCCCAAGAAGATCGACATACCCGGCGTGCTTTCGGTATACAACGATTATAAGCTCAACGGCAATTGGGCGTTGGACAGACTGAAAAAATCCGAAAACGCGGGTCCCAAGGATTGCATNGGCTGTAAAAAGTGTATTGCGCATTGTCCGCAAAGCATTGATATTCCGAACATCATGAGTGAGCTTAAGGAAAAGCTTTAATCTATCAAACCGTTTATCTGACGGAAACAACGTTTGAAAATAATACAGACGGCACCGATTCAACAAGCTTTCGGTGCCGCCNTTTTTATTATACATTATTATCCTATTTTCGCGCAAGCATAACTGTCAATACCGATATTAAGAAACCGCATGATTTCCAATTCATCTATTGCNTCCGTCAAAGCATTATGTATTTCACAGTATCNCAAATCGCCGCTCAGCATTCTGTATATGCTTTCCACACCGTAGCCCCGTTTTAATCTGCCTGTACCGTAACATTCGGCATTTCCGGGGATTTTGGGATTATGCTGTCTGTACGCCGCCAATTTCATAATATCATACCAATCAAGATAGTTAAGCTCTGTAAGATGCCGATGATCAAATACGGCGTTGTAGGCAAAAATTGCCGAAACCTCGTATGCCGCAAGAAATCGGATCAATTCAGCCATTACCTTTTCACGCGAACCTTCAAGATCGGGTTTTATTCCGCCCGCGTAAAGCGCGTATGTATACATACCGCCCTGANTCTTAAACGGCGTGAGTATGAAATATCTTTTATCAATCGTCATAAAGTCNGCCGAATCGGCAATGACCGCTCCTATCGACATAACCTCGTCGCTCCACGTAGTTTCCGTATCGATAACGGCAAATCGGCTCATAATTATTTCTTCTCCTATGCAAACTGCTATTCTTCAATATAAAGTCAATCATTCGTATATTTTTTTGTTTATGTATTTATATTACTGCCGCTGTCCGACATTGAGATCGCTCCGCTTTCAATAAGTGACAGCAGGCAATCAACGATATTCGGATCAAACTGCTTTCCCTTGTTATTTTTCAGCTCGCTTATTATTACCTCCTGCGAAAGACTGTTACGGTAGCANCGGCGGCTGTTCATAGCGTCAAAGGCGTCCGACACNCAGATAATACGCGCTATAACGGGTATGTCCTCTCCCGCGATNCCGTTTGGATACCCCTTGCCGTCGTACCGCTCATGATGACTGAGCGCGCCTGTTCCGATGTTTTCTATTGCCGTAAAATCACGTAAAATTTCTTTGCCGTAAACCGTATGCTTTTTCATTATTTCGTACTCCTCTTCCGTAAGCTTTCCGGGCTTGGAGAGAATTTCATCGGGGATATATATCTTGCCGCAGTCGTGCATAAGTGCAATACAGTATATCTGATTCAGCTTTTCATCCGAAAATCCCAGCTTATCNGCAATCATTCTNGAATATTGAGCTACGCGAAGAGAGTGACCCATAGTGTTGGGATCCTTAGCCTCGATAAAATTAACNAAGGTCTGCATAGTCTGCTCTATTGTTTTCTCATCGCGTTTCTGCTGTTCGATAAATCGCTTTAAATTCGTTTTTACAATTATCAGCGAAAGCAAACAGCTTATCCAAACGATGGTCATTACTCCAAGCACCCAGAAAAGNGGATTNTTNAAAACGCTTGTCTGTAAATGATAGCGTATTTCTCCCGCAGAAAAATCCGCAATATAATCNATCTCCCTTTCCGGAATATACATGATAAAGCCTATTCTTACACTGCTCTCCTTATCGGGCGATTCGGGNTTTGGAGCAATAGGCATTTCGTTCATATCGGCATTGGGAAAATAAATGAAATAATCTCCCTCATACAGCGTGACCATAGGCCCGACTCCCGTTATATAATTCTCAAGGGTTATATCATACTTGGAATATTGNGCCAGATCAAGTGTCTGTACCTTTTCGCTTCCCGATTTTACGTTCTGATGATACTCAAAGTCCCCGTTCCACGTATTGTTGACGAACATATACTCGGGGATATAAATTACAGCCTCCCAATCCGACAATGTATCGGAGGTATTGTTGACGATCACCAATTCATATATTGTACCNACAGAACGCTCATAAACGATCCTTCCNTCGTTGTCCGTAAGCNCTTCTCCCGTCCANGCGCCCGAATCNCCGCCTCTTGTTACAATATCCACCGTAATATCTTCAAAAACAAACGCCGTTCCGTCACGCTCGGCGTCGGAAAGGGAGCATATNCTTTCACTGGTATTATACAGGTAATTTTGCAGGAAAAGCACCGCACTGCCCGCCGCAATAATCACGGGCAAAATAATATTTATAATCTTAAGAAGCATATTGCTCTTTATTTTCATAGATTTTCACGCCGCCTTTCGTGTGANCGTAAACTAAGATAATAGATATATACATTATATAGGACTTTCAATAACTTTTCAATCCGCAAAAAGCTGTTTTTTAGAAAATTGTTTAGATAATACAAATATTAACTGTTTTTTTGTACAAAATTATGATTTTTGGTATAATGCCGCTAATACTAATTCCCAATCAAAGTATAGACAAATTATGTTGTTGATTGGGAATTAGTGCTTTGGGTGTAATTGAAAATCATATTGCAGACCCTGTAAAATATTGTCTACAATATGATTTT
>JAAVIF010000037.1 GCA_014799365.1 Oscillospiraceae bacterium | reverse complement strand
TAACAATAACGGAACGCCTGCGACCCGAATGTAAATAAAACACTACTGCAAATTTCCAACACCAAACAATTCAACCAAGTTATATAAGTGATATTTCACGCACCAATTCCATGAAGAAAAAAACACATCTCAAGCACTACGCATAGAGGGGGGTAAGGAAGGGATTCTTAAGGTGAAACCTAAGGGGGGAGAGTGTCGGAACAAGCTCCGCAAACACTTAGACTTTCTTTATTTTAAAATTGCAACTGTTATTCATCACTTTTTCGGAGCTTGTTTCGACTTCGCCCCCCTTTGGGACGGCAGGACGCCGTCGGGAGCAAGCCCCAACCGCCGCATGGATGCGGCGGCAACAAAGCTTGCTCTCTGTTACCTTAAGCCCCGCGCGGGAGCGCAAACTGCACCTCGCTTCCGAGGAAAAGAGAACACCACATAAAGCGCAGCTCTACAAAAACGATAAATTGGCAGTTTTCTATAAAACAAAGTCCAAATAAAACGCACTTTTAAAAATCCCAACGCAGTTAAAAAAGGCACTCCGCCGATTGAGGCCCCCCACCGCCTCCCTACGCACTAACTATCCTATAATACCCCCTCGCAGTAACAAGATAAATCACCACATACAAAACCGCATACGCAAGAAAACATCCTCCCATACAGCACGCCAAAAGCCAATCTCCCGAAAAGTCCGCCAATTCTATCATTCTCGAAATTATGGGAAAAGCAAAGACGGAATGTATGCCCGCAACTATCAAAGGAAGAAAAAATACGGTAAGCACCTGCGAATGTATCGAAGCCTTGACCTCGCTTTTGCTCATTCCCACATTCTGCATTATTTCATAGCGGCTTTTGTCCTCATAGCCCTCGGAGATCTGCTTGTAATAAATGATAAGTATTGCCGCCATTGTGAAAAGCAGTCCCAGAAACGCACCCAAGAAAAACAGTCCGCCGTAAACGCTCATATAATCGGCCCGCGCCTGTTCCCTATCCTCTACAAAGCTGTATGAGGAAACATTCTCAAGCTCTTTTATGATCTCTTCTTTCGTTTGCTCCCACAGGCCTCGGTCGGTTATATCAAAATCTATTCTGTGATCGAGAAAAAAATGACCTCGTACGCCGTCCAAAAATTCTCCGTAATCCCCGCTGATATTCAAAAGCGTATCTCTGTCATTGACTATTACGACCGTGACGGTATCGGCAAAGGAAACATGACTGTTAACGTTCCTTCTTGCCTTTTTCTTTACTGTATATTCCTTGTCAAACAGCTTCAGCGTTTCGTATTTATAATCGTAATTTGAGGTTATTACGGCTATTTCATTATCCTTAAGAGTAATATTGTCACCGCTGAATTTATTGTGATCCTCGGCGGTCATAACGGTCATTACCGTGCTGAATCCGATATTGTAGCTTCCTGCGTCAACCGCGTTATCCTTTATATCGCAGTGTAATCCAAAATAATCGTAATCGCCCTTTATTTCAATGCAGCCGGAATTTTCGTTAAGGATCGTCCGTATGCTTTCGAGCTGCTTCAAGGTGTTTAGGGAATTTTCTCCGTTGCCGTAAGCGTCAAAAAGCTGTATGGAAACATCAAAAGGATAATTATAGTTTAACATTATTTCCGCCGCTATCATAAGGCAAGACGTTGTTGAAAGCATTACCAAAACCATTGTGGATAAAATACAGATATTCGCAAGCCCCGCCGCGTTTTTCTTCATACGGTAAAGCATACCCGAAACGGATGTGAAATGCTTGGTCTTGTAATAATAGCTTTTGTTTTTCTTAAGAGCCTTTAACAGGAAAACGCTTCCCGCGGTAAACAGCATATAAGTGCCGATTATAACGAGCAGCACCGCGAAAAAAAACATTTCCACAGCGTCTCTTACATCGGTGGTCGTAATGGAAATAAAATACCCGCCGCCAAGGCAAAGCACACCCAAAACAGTCATTGTAATCTTTGTTTTCGGCTCCTTTTCTCCCCTGCTCCCGCTCATCAGCAGTTCTATGGGCTTGGAAAAACAAATCTGTCTTATCGAGTTAAGCATAATTAAGAAAAAGACTGTACCGAATAATATCAAAGCGTTTACAGCGGCTTCAAAGGAAACATAAAAGCCGAGAGTTACGTCCGCGCCTATTATCCTTGCTATTATCAGATACATAAGCTTATCGAGTCCTATCCCGACGCCCAGTCCGAGAAATACGCTTATTATTGTCACATACAGCGTTTCAAAGGCTACCACCCTCGAAATATGTCCTTTTCCCATTCCAAGAACATTGTAAAGACCGAACTCCTTTTTTCTGCGCTTCATCAAAAAGCTGTTGATGTAAAAAAGGAAAATTGCCGCAAAAATTCCCGTTACTACCGCGCCGAAAAACATAAGCTGTGGTATTATCGTGGAACCCATTTTAAAATTCCAAAGCCCCTTGTTTAAAGACAGCGAACGTATAATATAAAACATCGCAACAGTGACAACGCAGGACGATATATAGGGAACATACGCTTTGCCGTTCTTTTTTATATTATCTGCGGCAAGCCTTGCGTACAGCATATAAATAATTCCCCCTCCCGTTTTCTTGCGCTAAATCACGCGCTTTATTACGTCTGCGTTTTGCTGACTATTTTATAATACGACCTTGCGGTCAAAAGATAAACAATAATATAAAAAACGGCAAATATCAGGAAGCAGCCAACGGTACAGCCGATAAACAGCAGGTTATTGTTCATATTAAGGCCCTCCAGCAGCTTTTTAAGTATCGGGAACGCCGCAAGCATGTGTACTCCTGCTGCGACCAGCGGCAGAAAAAATACCGTCAGAACCTGTGAATGTATGGACGACCTGACCTCGCCCTTGCTTAATCCCACGCTTTGCATTATCTCGAAGCGTTTCTGATCGTCGTAGCCCTCCGATATTTGCTTGTAGTAAATTATCAATACCGCCGCCATTATAAATAACGTTCCCAAAAACAGCCCTAAGAAAAACAGTCCGCCGTATATATCAAGAAATTCAAATTTGCCCCTCGAACGGCTTGTTATGGCAACATATCGATCGGTTTTATCCGCTATTTCGGGTACCAACACATTGTACTGCCTTTTTTCGTCGGCAGTAAAGCTTACGTTCATCACTCTGTTTGTACGCAGACCGATCTCCTCCAGCCCCATATGCTCGCAGTATTGCTCGCTGATATATCTCATTACTTCAAGATCGCTTATCACAATTACCGCCGTTTCCGCTACCGCGTCATTCTGATTGTTTTTTGCGTAAAAATACTCAAGCCTTTCTTTAATGTCAAATTCCCTGCCGAAAAGCTCCATGCGGTCATAAGCAAAAATTCTGCTGTCGGCTTTTTGGGGGGCAACGGCGATTTCATCGGACTTAAGCTCGAGAGCCGCTCCGAAAGCCTTGTTGTAATCCTCTGCGGCAACAAAATAAACGACGGTAAGATCGGTGTTGATGTCCCCCTCAAAAGCCGCTTTTCCTCCGTTAAAATAAGCTACCGTTTCAAAAATATCAAACACATTGGTTTCGCTTACTTCCTTTTCATACTCCGTTATAATATTCACCGCTTCGTCAAAGGCTTTTTGCTTCTCCTCCTGATCCTCGCCGAAATAAGGACGGTTCACCCGTAAAGTCATATCGTAAGGATAGCTCTCGTTTAATATTTCGTTCATGCCTATCATAAGGCAGGAGGTTGACGAAAGCATTACAAGCACCATTGTGGATAAAATACAAATATTTGCAAGTCCCGCCGCGTTTTGCTTCATACGGTAAATCATTCCCGAAACGGAAATGAAATGCTTGGTTTTGTAATAGTAACGCTTGTTTTTTCTCAGTGCCTTAAGCAAAAACACGCTTCCCGCCGTAAACAGCATGTAGGTTCCCGCAATTACCAATATTACCGCCAGGAAAAACAGCACAAACGCTGATGCAATATCCTTTATGGTAATTGAAAGGTAATAACCGGCTGCAAGACAGGCTAAACCGAGAAAAGCCATAAGCCACCTTGTTTTCGGTTCTTTTTCGCCCACCGTGCCGCCTCTTAAAAGCTCTACGGGCTTTGAAAAATGTATCTGCTTTAAAGAATTTAAATATATAAAAAAGAATATCACTCCGAAAAGAATAACCGATACGGTTATCGCCTCAAGGGAAACGTAAAACCCCAAGGTAACCTCAACATCGAGCAGGTTTGCCACAAGCAGATACATAAGCTTATCCAGCAAAATTCCGCCTCCAAGCCCAACCGCAAGGCTTATTACCGCGGTATAAAGCACCTCGAGAAATATCACCGCCGAAATGTGCCTTTTTTCCATTCCGAGAATATTTAAAAGCCCGAATTCCTTTTTGCGGCGTTTTAAAAGAAAGCTGTTGGTGTAAAAAAGAAATATTGCCGAAAAAACGGCGACAACACCGCTGCCTATATTCATAAAAGCTATGATAAAGCTTGCTCCCCGCATGGAGTCGATACCGGGATTTTTGGACAGCGATGTAACTATGTAAAACATCGCTATGGTTATAACGCAGGTTATCATAAAGGGAACATAGGTCTTGGCGTTCTTTTTCATATTGTCGGCGGCAAGCCTAAAATATAAACCTTTACTCATTCAGGCCGCCTCCCGTTGCGATAACCGTAAGGGTGTCGGAAATTTTCTGGTACATTTCCTCGTTTGAACACCCGCCGCGGTAAATTTGGTGAAATACCTGTCCGTCTTTTATAAAAAGCACTCTGCCGGCGTGACTGGCGGCCTTCACCGAGTGAGTTACCATTAAAATCGTCTGTCCGTCGGCGTTTAGGCCGGTAAAAATATTTAAAAGCCCGTCCGTTGACCTTGAATCCAGCGCACCCGTGGGTTCGTCCGCAAGAATAAGCTTAGGGTTGGTGATTATAGCTCTTGCCACCGCAGCCCTTTGCTTTTGTCCGCCCGATACCTCGTAAGGATATTTCTGCAATATCTCGGTGATTTCAAGACGTGCGGCTATCGGTTTCAGCCTTTCGCTCATCTCGTAAAAGCTTTTTCCGCTTAAAACAAGAGGGAGAAAAATATTATCCTGTATCGTAAAGGTGTCCAACAGGTTGAAATCCTGAAATACAAAGCCTAAATTGTCTCGTCTGAACGCCGACAGCTCCTTTTCCCTTATATCCGTTACGCTTTTTCCCTCCAAAAGCACCTGTCCTCCCGTGGGCTTATCAAGTGCCGCCAGAATATTAAGCAGGGTGGTTTTGCCCGAACCCGATTCGCCCATTATCGCAACGTATTCGCCCCGCTCCACCGAAAACGAAACGTCGGTCAAGGCCTGCACCTGACTTCCGCCAAACAGGGATAAATAGGTTTTTTTGAGACATTTTGTTTCTAATATTGCCATTCTTTATCGATCCTTTCCCTTGCTTTGATACTGTTTTCAAATTATAATAACTGCAAAATTTCAGNGAATAATTTGAAAACNGTATAAGGTAAGAAGCTTGTTTTTTCGATCGAATTATTTAACGCTTTCTTGATTACCTTGCTCTTATTATAACAAAATCGAGTTGGCTCAAAAATCTTTTTGGGTGACAAATTGCAGAGGTNNGGTGACAATTTTGTAATATCGGAGGGAGTGCGNTCTAATTGGCGTTGTTTGTATATCGCTCCCATAGGTTTGTNCAATGTATAATTTCGTTTGCTCNCCCAATCAAGCTGTNCCGCCCTATCCTGTCAAGCTGCTCCTTTTTCATCGGCTGCCCCACAGCGGGGGCGGAGCCAAATTTTCTCCTGCGTCGAAAATTTGAAACGCTGACGCGTTTCGGNGGGCTTACGCCCGCGGCTCCGCCGCTCCTCAAAACCACTCACCGTTAAATTTACTCCCCCTTAAACTCATACCTCCTCAAATCCACCGAAAACACCGACCCTTTTCCGACCTCCGACTCTACCCAAATCCTATGCGAAAGCCTGTCCGCCGTAAGCCTGCACAAATACAGCCCCAATCCCGTAGATTTCTTATCCTCTCTCCCGTTATACCCCGTAAAGCCCTTTTCAAATATCCTCGGCAAATCCTCCTTGGCAATCCCTATCCCCGTATCNGAAATTTTAAGCACACTGTCCTCCGTAACCGAAATAGCGACCTGTCCTTTTTCGGTATATTTGACCGCATTTGACAAAAGCTGCTCCAGCATAAAGGAAAACCATTTCTCGTCCGTGATCNCCCTTATGCTGACGCTTTCGTATTTCAGCCTTATATGCTTCCGTATAAACTGCGGCGCGTACTTATGCACCGCCTGTTTTATTATACCGTCAATGTCATATTCCTTAAACACAAAATCCGATGATGAACCGCCCAATCTTATATAATTCAGCACCATTTCCACATACTGCTCAATACGGAAAAGCTGCGAGGAAAGCTCTCTGTGTTCCTCGGTGTCCTCTGTCTGCAATATCATTTGCATGACCGAAATAGGGGTCTTTATCTGATGCACCCATGTGGTGTAATACTCTATGCTTTCCTGCAAATCGCTGTTCTTTTCCGTTATGGCGTTATCCAGCATTTGCTTTAAGGTCAGGATCATCTCGTGATAATCCTCCTCAATGGGGGTTTCGGCCGCGGGAAGCGCGCCTGCGGTAAGCATAAGGTTGTTTAAAACNTTACGCCTTTCCTTATATTTTTTTAAATAATGAACAAACCTTGCCAATCCTACAATAATAAACATCGCAAGNCATAAGCCGAAGGNGTAAAAGACCGCTTCAAGNTCCGAACCGTACAGCCCGAACACAACGGCGCAGATACATAAGGATAATACGAAAAGCACCGCTATATAGCGATATTCCTTAAGGTATTTCAAAAAAACATTAAACAGGCTTTCCTTTTTCATATTGCGCTCCCCTTGCCGCTTCAAAAATGCCGTTATTACGTTATTCCACAATNTANCCCACTCCGACCTTTGTGGCTATAAAATCGGACAATCCCGCTCCCGCAAGCTTTCTTCTGAGCCTTGTCACATTTACGGTCAGGGTGTTTTCCTCAACATAGGAATCCATTTGCCAGAGCTTTATCATCAANGTATCCCGGCTTACGGCTTTGCCCTTGTTTTCAAGCAGCGTTTGAAGTATGCGAAACTCGTTTTTTGTAAGCTCTATCCGCTCCCCGTTATAGGTCAAGGACGCGTCGTTCAGATTAAGCACCGCTCCTCTGTGTTCCAATATGGGAATCTTCCCGGCCATATCGTAGGTGCGCCTTAACACCGCCTGAATTTTCGCGGTCATTACGCTTAGATCTATCGGCTTCGCTATAAAATCGTCNCCGCCCATGTTCATTGCCATTACGATATTCATATTGTCCGAAGCGGAGGANACAAAAACNATNGGCACATTNGAAATTTTTCTTATCTCGGTNCACCAGTAATATCCGTTGTAAAAAGGCANNGAAATATCCAGAAGCACCATATGGGGATCNTANTCGGTAAACGCGCCTATTATGTTGCGAAAATCNCTNACGCAGTTCACCTCGTTGCCCCAATTCTCTATCTGCTTTTTCATNTGGTTGGCAAGNTCCGCGTCGTCCTCAACTATCATTATTTTGTACATCTCTGTTTCTCCCGTATTGTTTTAATCGGTATANACCTCCGCCCCGTCTATCGTGAGCTCTCCCCTTAATATAACGATCTCGGCGGTATGCTCTTTATTCTCTAAGTCCTTAAGGCAAAAGTGATGCGCACGGTTTCCCGAGCAGCCTGAATCGTAAACGCNCATGTTTTCAAATGTCTGCCTGTTCAGTGCCTCAACCTCGGCNGTNAGCCTTCATTTTNNAAAGACTTGACCCNGTTAAATCGGGANGCTCNCTCTCGATCTTTTTNCCGTCCAATATAAGCATAAAAACCGAAGGCTCTTTACTCTCCCCAAAAAGAGCAAAGCCGGTACCCGAAAAGGTGAATTTAAAGCCCGCGCCCGCTTTTCCNTTTGATACNGTGCGCTTGTAATCCGAAAAGCCGCTCATTAAATTATGCTCCCAGCTTCCGTAATACACAAATTCGGGATCGGTATCGTCAAAGCGTTCAACATAAGGAAAATCGTCGGTTTTTTCCGCTTTGAAGTTAAAAAAGAGGTTTTGATAATAATTGCTGTANANGGCNGCNCTGCCNGCGGAAAGCCAGCCCTCNCTTCTGCCGGAGCCTCCCATANACCTGTCATCAATAAAATATTTTATCTNATCATANTGAGCNGAGAGCNTTAATTTATGAGGCTTGCTCATATCAATACCCTCTATTGTTCCCATACAATGCTCAAAATCATTTTGGCGAACTGCCATATTACCGTTTTGATACAGTAAAAGCGAGTAACCGCTNACTCCCTTGCAGGCGGAATTGTACCTGAGTCCCACCCCCGCGAAATTTTCTTCGGGCTTGCCGCTTTGTTCAAGCAGNACGTCAACGCTTACGGAGTAATTGAACCACCTGTCGTCGCCGAAGGTGGTAACGGGCAGCGGCGTTGCTCCCCATTCCTCCGCCTTTGTATCAAGAGTTATCTTCTGCATCAAAGCCTTTTCGCCCTTAAAGTCGACTGCCTCGAACGCGCCGCCCTGATCNGTCGTGTANCTCGGCGTGTCCGAAAGCAAAGCNACGCGGCTTTCGGGATAGTTGTAATCGTCACAGTACGGCAAGGGCAGTATGGANGACTTTANGGGCTTAAATTCAAATNCTTCCNCTGTCAGTGTGGACAAAGTAACAAGCGAATAAGGCTTCACCGTTACTTGCAGCTTATACCCGTTTTCGGTCTTGACGGGCTTTAATTCCCCGATTTTTTTAAAGTAATTCTCGTCAAACTCTCCCCTGTCCGGTTTGTTATATAAAATTTCGCCAAACTCCTCTTTATCTTTGCCTCTTGTTTCCCACAAATTCAAGACACAGCAAGCTTTTTCAAGGTCGTTTACCGTTATCTCACAGCTTTGCTCTTTATCCGAGGAATTACAGATAACCACGCTGTAATCTCCCGTTTTCGCATCATAGGCGGTCANATAGCTTTCGGAGGCGTTTATTATCGCATGTCCGTCGCCGCCCTTTTCCCCGTCGCAAAAGCAGGCCGAATCCGCAAACGCCCAGCCCTTTTTTATAAAGCGCGAAAAATGCAATGCCATATAAAAGCCGCTGTCGATACCGTAATATCCGCTCCAAGGCTCATTGGCGGTNATAAGCTGCTTGTACCCGTATGTAACTCCGTCATAATAGGCGGCTACAAGGGGCTGAAACTCATACATTGTCATACAGCCGCAGGGGTACATTGCTATGATTCTGTCGGCTATATCCAGAACCCCGTTGATCCCGCTTAAGCCCGACCCGTCAAANCGGCTTGTTCCCTTTGAATAGCCCATTGGAGGACTGCCCTCGCTGAACCATATCTCTTTTTTATACTTATCGGAAAGCAGCCTTGTATTTTCGGTGCAGTGGCTTGTATAGTGACTTCCCACTATATCCACTGCGGCAAGCAGTTCTTTATCCTCAAGCATCAGATCTGCGATCTGCCACTTTCCCTCCTCGTCCGCCGCCACGATTTTTATCTCTGAAAAATCGTAAAGACAGTCTGTTTCCCCTTTGAGTCTTTTTGAAAAGTATTTTATCCANTCCNGCTCTACCGCTCTTTCGTTGCGGTTGGGGCTTACAAAGTCAAATTTTATCTTAAATTCCTTATAANCNGCGTTCAAGGTGTCCTTATACCACTTATACCTCGCTTCAAAAACGTCCTCGCTGTCAGTTACCCATTTCGGCTCGCTCCAGTAAAGCATGTCGAGAGTAAGCAAGGGATTTATTTTCTTGGCGTCCGCCGCCAATATAAACGCNGCTCCTCTTTTTACCGCGGGTGCCTCGTCTCTGTGACGCATTGTGCAAGGCTCGGTACCCGAAGAGGAATTTATATCCGACCCCATTTCAACCTTAAGGTGACAGATATTAAGCCCCTCTTCACCGAAAATAAGCCTTAGTATCTGCCAATAACGCCGCGGGTGTTCATACTTGTAATCCAGCAGAAGTCTTGACGAATTGTTTCCGCTTATCATTCCAAATCCGCGGTACAGCTTGTTTTCCTGCTCTTTTATGTTTTTTCGGATATTTATGTTCATTGAAATAACACCTTTCAAAACGTTTGTGTCAGTATAAAACTATTTTTATAAGTAAAATTTTTAAGCACTTGCACTTGCCCCTGCTTCCTCCTCAACCAAATTACTTATCCAAACACCCTTTTTGATCAGCACATACCCAACGGCCACCTTAATAAAGTCCGCTGCCTGCACTACCGCAAAAACCGCCAAAACNGGCAGCTCGGTAAAATTACACAGTATAAAGGCACAGGGAACGGGAATGACCCACGAAAAAACGCTGTCAAACAAAAAGGTCACAAGTGTTTTTCCGCCCGAACGCAGGGTAAAATACAGCGCGTTGAGAAATCCCTGAACGGGGAAAAACAGCGCGGTTATCACTATAAAGCTTGAAGCGTAGCCCTTGATCTCGCCGGTGGTATTGTAAAAGCTNGGGAAAACGCCCGAAACTGCCGTCAGTACCACCGTCAGCACAACGCATACCGCGCCCGTAAACCACATAAGGCTGAACGCTTCTTTTTTCGCCTTGTCGTACAAGGACGCNCCCAAGGTCTGCCCGATAAGTATNCCAACCGCATTGCCCAACGCCACAAAAACAACGTTCAGAAGATTGCACAGCGCNTTGGAGATATTAAGCCCCGCCACTATATCCANGCTTCTTATGGAATAACACTGGGTCAAAGCCGCCATTGCTCCCGCCCATAAAAATTCGTTAAAGAAAATAGGCAGACTTTTTTTCAATATACGCTTAGTATCGGCAACAGGCACCAGCAGCGTTTTGTAAAGNCCCTGAATGAAAACGTGACGGCGGCGGGCGGCAAAGGTCCATATCACTACCACCGCCGATTCTATGATCCTCGCCATAACGGTAGCTATCGCCGCACCCTGCACNCCAAGCTTGGGCATGCCGAAATTGCCGTATATCAAAAGGTAATTGAACACTATATCGATCACTACCGAGGTTATCCCCGCCACCATGGGCTTAACGCTCTGCCCGGTTTCGCGAAGACTTCCCGCGTATATCTGAGTTATTACAAAAAATGGCAGTCCCCAAAGCATTACGGAAAGATACTCTTTCGCAAGACTCATAGTAAGCACGGGGTCAACATCACTGCTTTCTCCTCTAAGATAAAGCCCTATAAGGGGTTCTGCCGCAAGGTTAAAGACCANAAGACCGCCTATAAGGCAGAAAAAGCCTATCCAGTGCTTTATACGCACCGTGTTGCGAAAGCCGTCCATATTTTGCTGTCCGAAATACTGCGCTCCGTATATGCCCGGACCCGACAGTCCGCCGAAAATGGCAAGATTGAATACGAATATAAGCTGACCTATGATGGAAACAGCGGTAATGGCTTCGCTGCCGAGACTTCCCACCATTACGTTGTCCACCAGACCCACCGCGTTTGTGATCCCGTTTTGTATCATCATCGGCACAGCAAGACGCAGCGCGCGTTTATAAATGGATTTGTTTTTTATTATCATATTGCTTCACCTTATTATTATAGTATTGTTACAAACATTGATAATTTTAGCAGAAGCTTTATATTTTGTCAATACCGCTCAATAATTCAACACTTTTTTTACCGTTTGTTTTCCCTCAAAAGTTTATTTCCTTTCACAGCGATGTCACATAACGGAGTTAAACTAAAGTAAAGAAAAATACCGGATTTTATTCCAACGTATAAAAACGAGGTATACTATGTTTAAAAAANTGACATGCTTTTTATTGTCGGGNGCCGTAACCGCTTCNGCACTTTTTACGGGGTGCGGCACGGAAAATAATTTAAATGAAACAANCTCAAACGCCGAAAATCGNAGCGCGCTTTCGTTAAGCAACGGCAATGCTCCNTCNGANGACNTNAAAATCGCCGACGGCAATACCTGCACCGTNAATATAAACGGCGAAATAGATATAACCGGAGACGGCGCGTGGTATGAAGGCAATGTGCTGACTATCACAANGGGCGGAGAGTACACTCTCAGCGGAAATATCTCCAACGGATATATTTATATAGAAGCGGACGAAAACGTAAAGCTGATATTAAACGGTCTTAGCGTTTATAACAATAACGGAGCGGCTCTTTACTGCTATAAGGCTAAAAACCTTTATATAGAGCTTGCCGAGGGAACCGAAAATACACTTTCGGACTGCGCCAACTATTCCTTTAACGGACAAAATGAGTCCGCGGAGAAAAACGAGCCAAACGCCGCGCTGTACAGTAAATCCGATTTAATAATCTGCGGCAGCGGCGGCCTTACTGTCAACGGAAGCTACGGCTTGGGCATACGCTGCAACGACGATCTGACCATAGAGAACGGAAACATATCCGTTTCGGCCGCTTCTAACGGAATAAGAGGAAATGACAGCGTTGTTATCGAGGGCGGCAATATAAAAGTAAACGCGGAAAAGGACGGAATAAAATCCACAAACGACACCGACGAGGGCAAAGGCTATATTTTAATAAGCGGCGGCAATGTGGATATTACCGCGGGCGAGGACGGAGTACAGGCCGAAACCGATCTTTCCGTTACAGGCGGAGAAATCTCCGTCACCACATACGGAGAGGTTGCGCAAGGCGGCAGCGACGGAGGCTTTGGCGGCTTCGGCGGATTTTTCGGCCGCCGTTCGGCAAGCGATAACGGCACTTACGTTTTAAATTCCGAGCTTATATATAATGATACAAATAATATTGCGCAGCAGGAATCAACCTCCTCCGTTTCCGAGGACGCAACCTCAAAGGGAATAAAATGCGGCGGCAATATGACCTTAACAGGCGGTAAAATAACGATCGATTCTACCGATCATTGCGTACATTCCGAAGGTACGCTTGCAATATCAAACGGAGAGTTCACTCTTTCCTCGTCAATGGGAAAAGGCATTTCCGCACACGGAAGCTTACAGATAGACGGCGGAAAGATCGATGTTTTACAATCCACCGAGGGAATAGAAAGCAAGTCGGTATTTACCGTTAACGGCGGCGAGATCACGATCGAGGCCTCCGACGACGGTCTGAACAGCGGCGGAGGAAGCGACAGCAGGTTTTTCGGAGGAAGCGACGCTTCCGACGGTGAACACGATATGTATCTGAACGGAGGATATATTTATATCAACGCTTCGGGAGACGGTATCGACTCCAACGGAAATATCACCGTAAACGGCGGCACAATAATAATAAACGGTCCTACGAGCGGCGGAGACGGAGCGTTGGACAGCGGCGACCGCGGAAATACCATTACGGTAAACGGCGGAACTCTTATAGCGGCAGGCAGCATGCAAATGGCTGAAAACCCGGGCAGCACCTCCGCTCAAAACTGCCTTTGCGCATCGGTAAGCTTAAACGCGGGGGAGACCTTGGCGGTACAGGATACAAGCGGAAAAAATATAGCGGTATTTACGGTAAAAAAACAGGCTCAGCATATCGTTTTTTCTTCACCCGATATTAAAACGGGCGAAACCTATACTTTCTATATGGGGGTTACCGCCGAGGGTGAAAACAACAACGGCTTGTATTCCGAAAATGCGGTAGTTACAAACTGTGACAACGCCGCCTGTACCATGACGGTAAATTCTTCCGTTACTTCCTCCGGCGGAAACAGCGGCTTTGGAGGATTTGGCGGAGGATTCAGAGGAAACAGAGATTTCGACGGTAACGGATTCGGCGGCGGTTCTGCCAACGATAACGGATTTGACGGTACTCCTCCCGACGATAACGGATTTGGCGGCAATCCTCCCAGCGGCGGCGGATTTGACGGTACTCCTCCCGACGGCGGCGGATTTGACGGTACTCCCCCCAACGGCGGCGGATTTGACGGTACTCCCCCCGACGGCGGCGGATTTGGCGGCACACCGCCTGACAGGAACGGAAACAAATTTAACGATGCCAACGCCGGCGGAGAAGGCTTAGCGGTTTAATCAATGGCGTTTTTACAAAAAAATCTTTAGAAAGTGCTTGATACTATTCTCAAATTAAAATGCCAGTAAAAATTTATGGATAATTTGAGAACGGTGTTTTGAAATCGACATAACAGCTAAAGCAAGCAGTTCAATTAAACATTTAACGTAAAAACAGCCTTCCCGCGGGAGGGCTGTTTTTGATTCTGTACAGCAGATTGCGGTGAGGAAAAATTTTTTACCTTGACATTTTCATATTACTATGCTATACTTTATAATGTATTATTATAAGTTATTGGATAAAATTTGGATTTTTTATGTTATACCGATTTTTATTCAAAATCTTCCAACGTTTTGAATAAAGATCGGTACCCTCTGACACTATTCTCTGCTTAAACATTATTAAGCAGAGTATGGTTTTAAACGCCGAGGCCATGTTTGGAGGCAAGAAATGATAAACGGAAAACTTCAAAAATTGACTGCGGGAATACTGGCGGCTGCCGTGATCTTTACTGCATGCACTGCCGTAAACCTGTACGCCGATTGCGAATATAAAGAAGAAAACATACCCAATATTGTATCGGAAGAAGACGGCGATGAGACGGACCCCACATCGCAGGAAATTCCCGAACCCGAACCTGAGCCCGAAGATACAACAGAGTCTTCCTCCGAGGAAGAAACCGAACCGATTACAGAAGACACCGAACCCGTTACGGAAGAAACCATAAACACTCCTTCCGAGAGTGAACCTCCAATGCCCGATGAAACAACGGCCGTTTCAACTACATATCCGACAGGAGGTTTTGTCGTACCTACCGAACCGCCTTCAACAGCTGCTCCGATTATAATTATACTTATCGGTCCCGGATATGTTCCCCCCGACGATACCACCACAACAACAAGACCTGTTCCGCCCGACGTGCTTACCTTTGAAACACCGGAGCAAACGGATTCACCCAATATAATTCCGACCGTCAATAAATATATCAGAGCCTCCGAAAACGTTCCCTCTTTTAAGATCTCCATGGACGGCGAGGAGCTGTTAAACGCGGTAGTTGACCCGTTTGAAAAAGCGTGGCTTTCGGACGATGTTGACGTTATTCTTTCGGTAAATAACGGAGACAATCTCAGCGACAGCGACAAAGAGCTTATAAAAGCCGCCGCTTACGATACCGATTCCAATGTAAAATACTCGGTGGGGCAATATCTTGACATAAGCCTGCTTGCAAATATCAACGGGGAAGAAAGAAATATTTCCGAGGCTTACAAGGAAATTCCCCTGACGTTCGAGATACCGCAAAATATAAAAGATTCTTCATACGCATACGGCTTAATAAGAGTTCATAACGGCACCGCAGAATTGCTTAAGGATTTGGACAGCGATCCCGATACCATTACCGTAAAAACGGACTGCTTTTCCGCCTGCGCAATAGTTTACACCAAGGACATCGACGACATAAATATTAAAACGGCAAACATGCTTGACTGTCTTCGTGTTTTCCTGCCCGTTACTTCAATAGCGGTGCTCCTTTGTTCATTCGTAACATTATACGCATTATGGAATAAAAAGAACGGCAAGCGCAGCAAAAAATAAATAGACCTGTTCGATAACCGGAGAAGTGCCGGATTGCGCAGGATTTTTGGCGAAAGGCAAAGTGTGCCGAACGCCGCTGTACTGTATGTACCGCAAGTGAGGTACACAAAGCCTTT
>JAAVIF010000036.1 GCA_014799365.1 Oscillospiraceae bacterium | reverse complement strand
TGTCCAAATCCTTCGGCTTTGCCGAAGGACCGCCAAGGGCGGCGGATATGTACGTTCAATACAATATCTGAGGGAGCTTCGCTCCCTCACGCTGCCGCTATTGCGGCAGCGCATTTAATACTAATCCCTTTTAAAACTGTTGGATTAGTGTTTAGGGCGCAACCCTTTTTAAACTATGGATTTTTCCATAGTTTAAAAAGGGATTGGTATAAAAAGCAGCTTGTCTACTTTTTAAATGGATATTAGTATTACCTGCGCCAAACTCGATATGCTTTGTTCACGCAAATAGAGCAGATTGCACAAAATATAATTAAAAATTTTTGTCAATTCGACCCGTCCATTTCATTGACAAATTAACTCAAAATATTGTATAATTATATTAGTATATGATAAAATTATGTGTATTAAAAATTTATGCAATTTGGTTAAATCAATAAACACAGGAAAGGGAAAACAAAATGTCAGTCTATAATGTAATGGAACAGCTGGTAAGTAACAAATTGGAGGACCGTTTGGCAAAAACCGATTGCTGTAAATGCGAAAAATGTGTTGACGACATGATGGCGATTGCGTTGAACAGGCTTCCGGCCAAGTATGTAAGCACACCCATAGGCGAGCTTTTTTCAAGGGTAGGCTCCTCGCTTGAAAAACAGAACACACTTGATATAGAGTTTGCGGTTGTGAGTGCGATCGAATTTGTTTCTGCTCACCCTCATCATGACGATTAAAAATTAAGTTATAGCTGTGCTTGCTGCCGTTTTGCCTTGCGCCGAACGGCAGCGGCTTTTTACTTTTATTGTGCAAATAATTTTGTATTATTTGGAGAGAAGCAGATGAAAAACATAACGAATCGAACGGTCTTTACGCCCTTGGGAGAAATAAGCTACGAGCTGGAGCGCAAAAGGGTCAAAAGACTTAATCTTCACGTAAAGCGTGATCAAACCGTTTACCTTTCAATCCCTTTTAACACATCATATGCCTATGCCGACAAATTTGTGGCCGATAACGCCGCATTTGTCTTTGACACAATAGCAAAAATCGCCGAAAAAGCGGTCATAAATACATCTTACACTAATTTTTTGGGCGAACGTCTTAAAATTGTTACCAAACCGTCTGCAAGGCTTGGCGGAGAACTGTCGTCACAAAACGAAAACGTCCTGACCTTGTTTTTGCCGTCGGATTTTGAAAACGAAGCCGAACGCGACCTTTTATTCGGGAAATCCTTGGGGCTTTGGCAGAAGGAGCGGGCAAGGGAGCTTTTGCCCAAGGCTTTGAGTCTTGCTCACAAAAGGTTTGACGATGCGGGTCTAAATGTGCCATATCCCGAGCTGTCAATGCGTTCAATGACCTCTCGCTGGGGAAGCTGCGCGGTGTATAAAAATAAGATCACCTTAAATACAAAGCTTGTGGAAAAGCCCTTTATTTGCATAGAACAGGTGGCCTGCCACGAATTGGCGCATTTTATCGTGCAGAATCATTCAGGAGATTTTTACAGGATTATGGATATTGTGATGCCGGAGCATAGGGAGGTCAATAAGATATTAAAAAAGACCTGATTTTTTACCGTCGGCTCTTTTAATAAAAAGCCTTAAAGACTTGATTTTTTAACATAAATAGTGTATTATATATGTATCTGAGACTTGTATCTATTTGTTATAATATTATCAAAAGAAAAGGAAAAGCAAAAATGAAGGTCGTAATTCTCGCCGGCGGCTACGGAACGCGCCTTTCCGAAGAAACACATTCTCTCCCAAAGCCTATGGTAACAATAGGCGGAATGCCGATTTTGTGGCATATTATGAAATACTATTCCGCCTTCGGCTTTAACGAATTTGTTATTTGTCTCGGCTATAAGGGCTTTGCAATCAAGGAATATTTTTACAGCTACTGGCTCAGACAGTCCGATGTTACCATTAAAAATTCCGAAACGGGAGCCGATATAAAAATTCACAAAAGCAGCACCGAAAATTGGGAGGTCACTCTCGCCGATACGGGAATTGATGCTCAGACAGGCTTAAGAATAAAAAAGATTCAGCCATATATAGGAAATGAGCCCTTTTTGCTGACTTACGGAGACGGGGTCGGCAACGTGGATCTGAACGCTCTTATTGCTCAGCATAAAGGCTCGGACAAAATCGTTACCATTTCCGCGATACAGCCGCAGGGTAGATTCGGAGTGGTGAATTTCGAGGAAGATACCGTTACATCATTTAACGAAAAGGGAAAAAGCAAATATATCAATGCGGGATTTATGATCGCCAATCCCGAATTGTTTGATTATCTGGGCAAAAACGAACCCTTGGAGTTTGCGCCGTTTGAACGCTTGGTGCAGGAAAAAAAGCTGGGAGTGTACAAGCATGACGGTTTTTGGAAGTGCATGGATACTTTAAGTGATATGAAAATACTGGAGGGCATTTGGAAAAGCGGCGACGTGCCTTGGAAAATATGGAATGACTGATTTATAAGCAGTAGGAAAGGAAACAGCCGATGATTTCTGTGCTGATGCTTACATATAACCGCGAAAAGTTGGTGAGCCGCGCGATTGAAAGCATACTCAAACAAACGTACAGTGATTTCGAGTTTGTAATAGTTGACAATGGGTCTTCCGACAGAAGCGGAGAAATTGCCGAGGAGTATGCTAAAAAGGACGATAGGATAAAGGTTATTCATCGGGAGAAGGGTACAATATCGGCGGGGAGAAATACCGCTCTTGACGCGGCAAAGGGTGAGTATATTGCCTTTATTGA
Source organism: Oscillospiraceae bacterium (assembly GCA_014799365.1). Classification (GTDB taxonomy): domain Bacteria; phylum Bacillota; class Clostridia; order Oscillospirales; family Ruminococcaceae; genus Ruminiclostridium_E. The sequence goes on along the minus strand of JAAVIF010000036.1, from coordinate 21,016 downwards.
TGATGATGATTTTGTGGAATTTGATTATCTTGAATTTCTGCATAATTTAATCACCGAAAACAATGCGGATATATCGATTTGCGGAGCGACAGGCAGAGCGTTTAATGAAAAAAAGATCATGACCGCCGAAGAAGCGTTGATTGAGCTTATGTGGAGAAAAAAATACACTATGGGTTTTCCTGCAAAGCTTATACACCACAGTCTTATAGAAAAAGAAGCTTTTCCTAACGAAGTGCGTTTTGATGATATTGCGGTTATGTATAAAATTTTGGCAAACTCAAGCATAACAGCTTATCACGGTTTGTTAAAATACAATGTTTGCCGACATGATAATAACAATTCCGCATGGACAACAGATCACGGCTTGTTAAACGGAAAAATTCTTGATGAATACTTGAACAGCTACAAAGCCCGAACAGAAATATTATCCAAGCAATTTCCCGGCAGTGCGAAAACTTTTCGGTATTTTGAATGGTCTTTTATGATCTCAATGGTGGAAAAGATAAACAGACTTAAGCTTACGGACTGTCAAAAGCAGTTGGAATATATGACAGCAGTTTTGGCAAGAAATCGTGACGAGTTTCTTAATTGCTCTGAAATTCTCAACTTTGAAACAGAGTGGATGGAACAATATGTTTGGAGGCAAGATTATGAACTTATGCAGTAATGCTGATTTGCAAAGATTGCTTGAAAAACCCGTTCTGGTTTATGGCAACGGAAGGATCGGCAAAGTTATGGCAAGAGGTCTTAAAGCCCTTAAAGCCAACATAATAGGTATTGCAGTCACTTCCGTTTTGCCAAATGACGGCACAGAGTTTGAGGAAATCGAAATCCGAACAATTGAAAGCTGGAAGAAATATTCACAGGAAGCCGTGATCCTTATATCAACAGGTGCGCAGTTCTTTGAAGAGATCAAGGAGAACTGCGTGACTAACGGTTTTCATAACATTATAACAGCTTCAGCCGATTTAAAAAAACATATTTATCAAGCGTATTATTCTTTGTGGGCAAAAGGGCATGGATTGTCCTTAGATGACAAGATGCTTCAAATTGGCGCGGGGAGATATATTAACCCTTTTATCGAGAATATGCCGAGCGAATCGGACATTACAACGTTTTGGGATGAAATGGGAGATTTTATATTTCCTGCAATATATAAAGATTACAGCCTGGTTGCGGAAGGTCCCTACGAGCTTGGAAAAGTAAATCTTTCAAGCGGAGATGTGGTTTTGGATTTGGGTTCAAATTTGGGGTTATTTTCCGTTTATGCAGTCTCAAAAGGGTGCGTGTCATATGCTTTTGAGCCATCATCTGCTTTATATGAAATTTTGGAACGGCATAACACGCTTAACGGCAGCAAAATTAAAGTTGTGCCTTATGCGGCTTCAAACGCGGTTGGACAGGCAACGTTTTATCTTGACGCAAATATGAGCTGCAATAATTCCTTGCTTGCCGACCAGGTAAATGGCGGCTCGGCACTTACAATTCAGCAAACAACCATTGATGAATTTGTCAAGCAGGAAAAACTTGAAAGAGTAGACTTCATTAAGGCCGATATAGAGGGCGCGGAACGTCTTATGCTTGAAGGCGCACAACAGACCCTCAAAAATTTTGCACCGAAGCTTGCGCTTTGCACTTATCATCTTCCCGATGACAAAGAGCTTCTGACAGAGCTTATTCTGAAAGCTAATCCCAACTACAAAATTGAATATAAGTGGAAAAAGCTCTATGCTCATGTAAACTGATTAGCGGAGAAAATTTAAAATGACAAGTAAAAACGATATGCAAAAATTACTTTCTAACCCTGTATTGATATACGGAGCCGGAGCGTTAGCACAAAAAATCGTACGTGGGCTTATTTCATTCAAGGCAAATATATTAGGTATTGCGGTTACCGATTCCACAAAAAACGTAAATACGAACATCTGTGAAAAAAAGATCAAAAACATAGAGCAATGGCAGGAATATGCTGATCAGTCAATTGTTCTGATCGCAACAAGATCAGTTTATCATAAAGATATAATCGATAATTGTTTAAAATATGGATTTAAAGACATAGTACCGTTGACAGATGATATAAGTGACTGCATTTTAAATAAATATTTCACACAATGGTTTTTTGAACATGGAATTTCTTTGGAAAATGAAACATTTACAGTAAAAAACGGTACTTACCTCAATCCTTTTAATATTGTTTTTAAAAAATTGGAAAGCAGAAATAGGCTTATAACGGACTATTGGGAAGAATTTACCGATTTTATTATTCCGCCGTTATTTAACGATTACAGCATGGTGAATGAAGGCCCGTATGAACTTGGCGAGGTTGATTTAAAAAAAGGCGACGTGGTATTGGATCTGGGTTCAAATTTGGGGCTTTTTTCTGTTTTTGCTGTTTCAAAGGGATGCACGGTTCACGCTTTTGAACCTACACCTGATTTGCTGCCGATGATAAAGCACCATAGCGAGCTTAATGATAATAAAATATATACATATCAATATGCCGTTTCAAATGAATGCGGACAGGCAGTTTTTCATATTGATTCGTTTAGTTATGAATGTAATTCGTTATTGAATTCTTCGTCGGGAAGTTCGGAAATCAACGTTGAACAAATAACAGTTGACGAATTTGTCAAGCGGGAAAAGCTTGAAAGGATAGATTTCATTAAAGCCGATATAGAGGGTGCGGAACGCCTTATGCTTGAAGGCGCACAGCAAACCCTCAAAAATTTTGCACCGAAGCTTGCGCTTTGCACTTATCATCTGCCGGATGATAAAGAGGTCCTTGCGGAACTCATTTTTAAAGCCAATCCGGAGTATAAAATAGAATACAAATGGCAGAAGCTTTATGCGTATGTTTAGATTGGAGGTAAATTATGGAGGAAAATAAACTTACTCTTAAAAATTCGGCTCTTTTGGTTTCCTTAATATGCAATTTAAACTGTAAATTATGCGCCGCGTATTCGCCGTACCGTAAAAGCAATAAATTTGAAGAAGTTGAAACATTGATAGATTATGTAAGAAAGTATTTTGATGTTGTTGATTATGTAGAGGTGTTTGCTATTTCGGGCGGCGAGCCGCTTCTTTATAAGCAATTGCCAAAACTGCTGTCGGAGTTTTTAAAATATTCGGATCATTTCGGTAAAATAGAAATTCACGCAAACGGAACGATTTTACCAAGCACAGAGCTTTTGGATATAATTAAAACTTACGGTGACAAATTTAAAAGGTTTTTGATTGATAACTACGGAGAGAAATTAAGTACAAAAATCCCCGAATTTACATCATTGCTTGACGAACATAAAATACCTTATGTGGTTCGAGATTATTTTTCCGAGAATATGCATTGCAGCGGTTGGGTCGATTTTGGAGAATTAACTCAAAAAATCCATTCTTGCGATGAAGCGTCAGAACTGTTTTCAAAATGTGCGTATCCTAAAAAAATGAAATTATGTAATATAATTATCGAAGGCTCGGTGATACCATGCAATCCCATAATTCGCCGTTGGCTCGACGGTACGGCCGATTACAGCGAGTACATCGATTTGAATGATGAGACTATGTCGCTTCAAGAGCAGCGTTCAAAGCTTTCTGACATTCAAAAAGCCGAAGTTTTTTGTACATGTGAATTTTGTAATGGCCTTTGTGACGATTCTCGTCGCTTTAAACCTGCCGAACAGCTTACCGCTGAAGAAATTCGGAAGATAAGAGGGGCGATTTCCGAATAGTAAACGACGGAGAATAATATTATGAAAATAACGATAGTAACACAAGCATATAATGCTAAGAAATATATTGAACAATGTATTTTAAGCGTACTAAATCAAACGTATACAAATTTGGAATATATTTTGATAGATAACGGCTCCGATGACGGAACGGAAAACATTATCCGCAAATATGCCCAGCAAGACAGCAGAATTAAATATATTCGTTTTGAAGAAAACATGGTTTGCGTCAGATGGGATAAACCTACTTTGGATAAATTAGGTACAGGCGAATATTTCACTGTGCTTGATGCTGACGATTGGCTTGAACCCGATTACCTTGAACAAATGATATTGCTTGCACAGCAAACCGATTCGGATATAGTCACTACGGGCTCTGTTATGCACTTTGTTGCTGAAAATTGTGTCTCCGACAGGCGATCGGAAAAAAGATTGGTATTGAACAAAAATGAATTTGCGTACGCTTTTCCCGATTATCATGTTTATTTTCGCGCTGTATGGGCAAAGCTGATTCGGATGGAAATAATAAAAAACTCTATTGTGCCGACAGCAGAAGAAACGGGTGTTGCATACGGATTGGACACTTTATGGTGTTTTGCATGGCTGCGCAATTCAAACAAAATCTGTGTTGACAATTCTATGCTTCACCACTATCGCATTCACCCAAAATCCGTCTCTCACAAATACGATCACCGCCAATCCTATTCCGACCTCTATCTCTTCAACGACGCCCTTGACTTTCTCTCCCCCTACGGTCCGATCAGCGAAAACAATCTGTTATTTTTGCATGTTGTTTATTCAAACGCGGTAAACGACACATTAAACAACATCAAAAGCTCTTCTCTTACGGCATCGGAAAAGCTGGAGGAATATTACAAAATTTTAGAGCGTCAAGTAACCAAGGCATGCTGTAAAAGGACGCATGAAGATATAACAAATAACAAGGCAATGCTGTTTACAGAGATGCTTAAGGCTTTTTCCGAGCTTGAAGCAATACCGCCAAAATGGAATGAAATATTATCCTTTTATTTTCCGAAGTGTCATGAAGCATTTTCAACCCGATCTGCAAAGTTAGCACTTATGGAACCCGTTTTGCTGAAAGAGCTTATTAACGATAACCCAATATCTGTTATAAAAGCTCTTTGCTCACCCATTGTCCAAAACAAATATTCCAAACAATTTGACCTCCCTCAAATCCTCCAATCCCTCACCCAAAACCACCCTCTGCTGTCAGGTATTTCCGACCCGACATTTCTGAAAAAATACAGCGGCATTTACCTATTGCTATACCAAGACAAATACGGTGACGCATTAAACATAATGACCGACACGCTGCTTAAAGAAAAAGTAAACAACGAAACCTTTTTGCAGACGTATGTGAATATTGCCGCATTGCTGGAGCAGGTTGACGAGTTTATTTTCGGCAAGATCAAAACGGCTGGATTTTACCTTTCGGAAAAACGCCTTGATGAATGCAGGGAAATACTTTACGATTTACAGGAAATGGGCGTTGAGGACAACGAGGAAATAAGCAATATGAAAGCAAAGCTTAACGAGCAGCTAAGCTGAAGCATTTATTAAATTTACAAATAAACAACGCCGACTGCATTTGCAATCGGCGTTGTTTTTTATTTATTAAATTTTAGATTTTTCAGAAGTTTTCTTATGCCCCGATCGAAGCGTTGATCTCACTGATACGGCTGTCGATAATGCCTTCATTAGCCGCTCTCAATGTTGTGAAGGTCGCGGGGTTGTTATCAACGTCCAAGCAGTTCAGATAAGGAATCTGTGTAAGACAGTCAACGGGGTTGTAAACGGTGTTGCTGTCAACTATGTCCTGACCGATACCTGCCTTGAAGTCAAATACGGGAGTAAGTACTCCGCCGTACTGGATCTCGTCGAGGAAATCGCATATCTCGTCGGTGTAGCCCTTATAGTTGGTCTGGAGCTGTTCACGGCCTATTCTCATTGTCTCTTCGTCATACTGAGTAGCTAACAGGCACTGAGTCCAAGCGGTGAAGCCCGCAGTATTCTGAGAACCGTCGCAAAGCATGTAAGAGTCGATCTTGGCAGTCTGATAGTACTTGTCGCTCTGAGGATCCTTGGGGAAGGGAACAAAGAAGATCTCATCGTCCTCCCACTTATAACGTGTGATATAGGATTGGAAGCTGTCCTTAAGAGATGTGGTAAGGTCGCAGTAAAACAGAGTGTCGCCTGTTACCCAGTTAACAAGGTTAATGCCCCAGCCGTTCAGTTCATGACGGGGATAACGGTAATTCTGCTTGTAAAGAGTATCGATAACGGTGTTCATGGCTCTTTCAATGTCCGCGTTGTAAAGGTTGGACTTAAGCTTGCCGTCTTCAATGCTGATGAAAGGAACGCCCGTTGTGCTGACGATTCTGTCGGGAACCTGCCAGCCGTCAACGCAGAACTTGTTGTTGTCGGGATCGCTGAATTTGTCGCACATTTCAAGGAATGTATTCCAATTCCAGTTGCCCGCCTTGTAAAGCTCGTAGGGATCGGTAAGGCCGTTTTCTTCTATAACGCTCTTCTTGTACCACATAACCTGGTCGGAGTTTACAACTGTGATAGCGCAGTAATTTTCGCCGCCCCACTCAAACTGCTTCATTACGTCTCTTGTGGCATCCCACACAGGATCGCTTAAATCGATATAAGGATCGATAGGCTGGAACAAGTTTTTCCACGCGGTGTAAGGATAGTTGATTATCTCAAACTGGAAAACGTCGGGGGACTGTCCGCTTACTACCAGCTTGCCCAGTTGTTCGTATCTTGCGCTGTAATCTACCTTTATATAGTCGAAAATATTGTTGGCGTCGTTGCCGTAAGATGAATCGCCCTCTTCGGGAATGCCGTAAACCGTCTTGAACAGCTCACAGGCCGCTTGTGTTTCATCAATGGCCCAGTGAGAAAGCCAGCGTATTTTCTTCTCAACCTTAATGGAGCCGTCTACCTGATCGGTAAGACCCTTAACGTGCTCCAACAAGGGAGTGTACGCTTCGTTAGTAGTAACCTCGGGATCGTTGTCAGTGCTGCCGCCGCTTTCCGATTGATTGCATGCCGAAACGGAAAGAACCATTGAAAGACAAAGCGCAGTGGAAATTACGGTTTTAAAAATGTTTTTTTTCATATGTCCTCCTCATTAACTAAAATTATAACAAACTTGTTCGGAACTTGCCCACACGGAAGAGACATGAGCCAATTTCTATGTAAACATGCTCCCGTATGTCCGAAGACTGTGCAGCGGACACACATGATAACTCAAGCCGGCGTTTATTCCGCTGAGGTATCTACATCCCCTTTGTTGACGCCGACTTTTACAACCGTCTGTTGGATAAATATAAGTACACTTAACTTATAGTAGAATTATAACTTTAAAATTAAAAAAAGTCAATTTGCTATATAACGAATTAAAAAAAATATTTTAGGGCAGTTTGCACAAATAAATAGTAAAATGTAAGTTAAATTTCTTATTTTAGGTAAAAATATCTTTTTTTGAATTCCAAACAAAGGTTATTATATTTTTTTAATTTTATTATTGTAAAATTACTTGTAAGATCTTACTTAAATTATTTTTAAAAATTTTACCTAATATTACCTAATTTATTTTAATCCACAAAAAACCAAAAAAATAATACCGAAAAATCTTGATTTATTAACGGTTATCTGCTATAATACTTGTTAGAATTTTAACAACGCTTTGATATAAGCGGTTCAAAAAAATTCGGATAGATTCTTAAAAAAAATAATTTTAAAATAAATAAAGAAAGGAACCGATTCAATGTATAAGATATTAAAAAGACGTCAGCTTAACGAAAACGTTGTTCTGATGGATATTGACGCTCCCTTTGTTGCAAAAAAGGCATTGGCGGGACAGTTCATTATTCTGAGAGTTGACGAATACGGTGAAAGAATTCCTTTAACTATTGCGGACTATGACAGAGAAAAGGGCGTTGTTACCATTATTTTCCAAATAGTGGGAGCTACGACTCAGCTGCTGTCCACATTGAAAGAGGGAGATTATTTAAAAGACTTTGCAGGACCTCTCGGCAAGGCTACCGAGCTTGAGGGCTATAAAAAGGTCTGCGTTATCGGCGGCGGCGTAGGCTGCGCCATTGCGTACCCCTCCGCAAAGGCACTGTTTAACAGCGGCGCGGAAGTAGACGTTATCGCGGGCTTCAGAAGCAAGGATATAGTTATCCTTGAGGACGAATTCAAGGCGGTAAGCACTAATTTATATCTCACCACCGACGACGGAAGCTATGGCGAAAAGGGACTTGTTACCGAAAAGCTCCAGTCGCTTATCGACGCCGGCAATAAGTATGATCTTGTGCTTGCAATAGGTCCTGTTCCCATGATGAAGTTTGTGTGCAAGACCACCGAGCCTTACAATATAAAGACATTGGTCTCCCTTAACCCCATTATGATCGACGGTTCGGGCATGTGCGGCGGCTGCCGTGTAAACGTAGGCGGAGAAATAAAGTTTGCATGTGTAGACGGACCCGATTTCGACGGGCATCAGGTAAACTTCGACGAGCTGATGAAGCGCAACTCCACTTACAGAGAAGCGGAGGCACACGATAAGGCTAACTGCCGTTTGTATAAGGGCGTATAACAGCTGCTTTGCAATTCCGTAAGCTTATTTAAGCTGCGCTTAAATTCTTACCTTTTATTATTTATAAGAAAGGACGATCAGAAATGGCAAATATGAGTTTGAAAAAGGTGCCCATGCCCGAACAGGCTCCCGATATAAGAAACAAAAACTTTTTGGAGGTAGCCGAGGGCTACACCGAGGAAATGGCTAAAGAGGAAGCGACACGCTGCTTAAACTGCAAGAACAAGCCCTGTGTAAACGGCTGTCCCGTAAACGTCCGTATTCCCGAATTTATCGCAAAGGTAGCCGAGGGCGAGTTTGAGGAGGCGTATAAGATAATCACCTCTACAAACGGACTTCCCGCTGTATGCGGACGTGTATGTCCTCAGGAGAGCCAGTGCGAGGGCAAATGCGTAAGAGGCATCAAGGGCGAGCCTGTGGCTATCGGAAGGCTTGAACGCTTCTGCGCCGACCGGCATATGAAGAACAGCAGCGTTAAAGCCGAAAAGCCCGCTTCCAACGGAAAAAAGGTAGCTGTTATCGGCGCGGGACCCTCGGGTCTTACCTGTGCGGGAGATTTGGCTAAGTTAGGCTACGAGGTAACTGTTTTTGAAGCTTTCCATACGGCGGGCGGCGTTTTGGTTTACGGTATCCCCGAGTTCAGACTTCCCAAGGAGATAGTTCATAAGGAGGTCAAGAACCTTGAGGATCTGGGTGTTGAGATACAAACAAATATGATCATCGGAAAAACGCTTTCCGTTGACGAGCTGTTTGAAATGGGCTACAAGGCCGTATTTATCGGCTCCGGCGCGGGGCTTCCTTCCTTTATGGGCATCGAGGGCGAGGACCTTATAGGCGTTTACTCCGCCAATGAATACTTAACCCGTACCAATCTTATGAAAGCATACCTTGACGAATACGATACGCCTATTATCAAGAGCAAGGCCGTGGCGGTAGTAGGCGGCGGCAACGTTGCGATGGACGCCGCGAGATGCGCAAAGAGACTGGGCGCGGACAAGGTTTATATCGTATACAGACGCGGACTTGAAGAAATGCCCGCGCGTAAAGAGGAAATACATCACGCAATGGAAGAGGGCATTATTTTCCGCAATCTTAACAACCCCGTTAAGATCAAGGGCGACGAAAACGGAAGAGTAAGCTCTGTGGAGTGCGTTGAAATGGAGCTTGGAGAGCCGGACGAAAGCGGAAGACGCAGACCTGTGGTTAAAGAGGGAAGCAACTTTGAGCTGGAGGTGGACACCGTTATCATGGCGATAGGCACCTCTCCGAATCCGCTTATCAGAAGTACTACCGAGGGCTTGGAAACCAACCGCAGAGGCTGTCTTGTGGTCAATGAGGAAACCATGCAGACTACGAGAGAGGGAGTTTATGCGGGCGGCGACGCCGTTACGGGCGCGGCTACCGTTATTTTGGCTATGGGCGCGGGCAAACAGGCGGCTAAGGCTATTGACGAGTATCTGAATAAGTAATTAAAAAGAAAAAATGAAAGTGCTTCGGGCGTTGACATACTATACTTGTCAATGCTTTGGGTGTGTAAAAAACATAATAAAGATATAACCCGCCAAAACCAAATGAAAATGAGGTTTTGGCGGGTTTATTATTATCTGTAAGCGTTAATACTAATACTAATATCTGTTTAAAAAGTGGATAAAATGGCTTTTTAAACAGATATTAGTGCTTAGGGTGTAACTCTGTTTTGACGGTGGACTTTGTTATATTTTGTCTACCGTCAAAACAGAGATTAGTATAAATCGGCGGCTTCCTTGCCACCTTGCAAAGAAGCCGCCGATTTTTGAAAACTTTTACTATTCGGTTTTTTCTTCATCATTACGCTTATCATTCTGCGCATCTTGTTTGCGAAAATTAAAGCGATGATAATTNANGTACTTATCACTCGGAAAATACATAAGACCCATTATTCCGAAAAGCAGTCCTATAAGCCGGCAGAACCACAAGCCTATCACCGTACCGAATGATACTATGATACTATGATACCAAATAANAGGAATGCAATNCCNTTAAATTCGGGCCTCATTTTGTATCTCTTTTTTATTTGGCATTTACCTATAAACAGAGTGAACGTGATAAGCCCTTTACTTAACTATTTCCTTAAACTCCTCGGACATCTTCTTCTGAAGTGCCTCCGCATTTTCCATAGTATCGCCAACAGCAGTATAATAAACCTTAAGCTTGGGCTCGGTGCCGCTGGGTCTTACAATAGCCTTGTTTCCGCCCTCCAGATAAAGGCTGATNACATTGGACTTGGGCAAGGTTATAGTCTCCTTTGTGCCGGTGGCAAGGTCCGTCTTCTCGCTCGCCTCGTAGTCGGCCATGCCTATTACCTTAAAGCCGGCAACGGACTTGGGATAATCGGTGCGCATTTTATCCATAATATCGCTCATCTTCTGCATGCCGCTTGCGCCCTCAAAGGTAAACGTATCAAGCTTATTGCAGTAGAAGCCGTATTCCTCGTACATTTCCTTGCGTACCCGGATAAGGCTCTTGCCCTGTGCGCGATAGAACGCCGCCATTTCGCAGATAAGCATTGAAGCCACAACAGCGTCCTTATCTCTTACATAACCGCCCGCAAGATAGCCGTAGCTTTCCTCNAAGCCGAAAATGTATCTGTCCTGCTGTCCCTTCTTTTCAAGGAAGCCGATCTGCTCTCCGATNAACTTAAAGCCCGTCAGTACCTCAACCAGCTCAACGCCGTACTTTGCGGCTATCTTTGAAGTAATGTCGGTAGTAACTATGGTCTTTACGGCAAGAGGAGCTTCGGGCATTCTTCCGAGAGCCTTTCTCTCTCTTGCAACNTATTCAAGCAGCATTGCGCCAACCTCGTTGCCGCTGAACAAAGCGTATGTGTCGCCGTCGGGAACCGCGATGCCGACTCTGTCGCTGTCGGGGTCGGTAGCCAAAAGCAGGTCNGGCTTTTCCTTCTCGCAAAGCTTCAAGCCAAGCTCGAGAGCTTCTCTTATCTCGGGGTTGGGATAAGGGCAGGTGGTGAAATTGCCGTCGGGGTTTTCCTGTTCGGGTACTACCACAACGTCATTGATACCGATCTCCTTCAAAATACGGCGCACAGGCTTGTTGCCGGAACCGTTGAGGGGAGTGTATACAACCTTAAGACCCGCCTTTGCGCAGGTCTCGGGGTGAAGAGACTGCTTTTTGACCTCATTGATATACGCGTCAATGGTGTCCTGTCCGATAAAGGTGATCAAGCCGCTCTTTACACATTCGTCAAAATCAGCGGTCTTAACNCCGGTAAATACATCGGTCTTATTGATATATCCCAAAATCTCNTCGGCGGCTTCGATAGTTACCTGACAGCCGTCGCTTCCGTAAACCTTGTAGCCGTTGTACTTGGCGGGATTGTGGCTTGCAGTTACCATAACGCCCGCGTCGCAGCCCAGCGATCTTACCGCCCATGANAGCATGGGAGTAGGCATAAGCTCGCTGTAAATATGAACCTTGATACCGTTGCCCGCAAATACCTCGGCAGCGGAGCGCGCGAAGTAATCGGATTTTATACGGCTGTCGTAGCTTACCGCCACGCTTTTTCCGCCGTGATTTTTTATGTAGTCCGCAAGTCCCTGAGTAGCCTTGTTGACAGTGTAAATNTTCATTCTGTTGGTNCCCGCGCCGATAACTCCGCGAAGTCCCCCCGTGCCGAATTCCAGCTCACGGTAAAAGCGGTCGAAGATCTCCTCCTCTTTTCCCTGTACGCTTTCAAGCTCGACCTTTAAATCGGGATCGGCAGATGCGTTTTCAAGCCAAAGTTTGTAAAGCTGATTTGTGTCCATGACGTATGCTCCTTTCGGTTTAGGTTGTTTTGTTGTTTATTTGGTGATACCGCCTTTGCGGTTTATGTGCTGCTTTTTATAAAGTATAGCACAATATTTGTAAAATTTCAAGAGTTATATCTAAAATGCAAATTGATTGTGATTCTTACATTTTTTGAGAGTAGTTTTTTACTTAAAAACANCTTATTTTTTTAAGTAAAATATGACTAATAAAGCTACTGCTTTTTTGTAAGTATTTCCAACTTGACAAGGCGGTTAATATGCTGTTATAATAAGCATAAATTAAGAACGGCCGTTTATATTCGCAAGCTTATAATGATTAAAAATTCATTCTAAGCACTATTTTCAAATCTTCCTTTAAAATTGTCAGTAATCTGATTTGAGAATAGAATTAAACGGCAAAAAGACAATAGTTTAACTATTTTAAAAAGACAATTTTTCAAAATGCTGAAAGGAAAATTTAAAAATGAGCGTACAAATCATCAACGGTCAGTCTATTCCCAACATGCCTTGGCAGGATAAGCCCGCAGGCAGCAATGAAGTTATCTGGCGTTACAACGCTAACCCCATTATCCCCCGCGATCTTCTCCCTACCAGCAACTCCATTTTCAACAGTGCGGTAGTACCCTACGAGGGCAAGTTCGCAGGCGTTTTCCGTGTTGACGACAAGGAAAGAAACATGGCTATCCATGCAGGCTTCTCCGAAGACGGCATTCATTGGAATATCAATCCCGAAAAGATCGAATGGATAAACGACGATCCCGAAACCAAGGAGGCCAACCCTTGGCAGTACGGCTACGATCCCCGCTGCGTATGGATCGAGGACAGATTCTGGATCACATGGTGCAACGCCTACGGCTGGAAGCCCACAATAGGCGTTGGCTGGACAAAGGATTTCAAGGAATTCCACCAGTGCGAAAACGCGTTCCTGCCCTTTAACAGAAACGGCGTAATGTTCCCCCGCAAGATAAACGGAAAGTACGTAATGTTCAGCCGTCCTTCCGACAGCGGTCACACTCCTTTCGGCGATATGTACCTTTCACAGTCCCCCGACATGAAATACTGGGGCGAGCACAGACACGTTATGGCTCCCAACAAGGGCTGGGAAGCAAAGAAGATAGGCGCGGGCCCCATTCCCATTGAAACAAGCGAGGGCTGGCTCTGCTTCTACCACGGCGTTCTCGAAAGCTGCAACGGCTTTGTTTACAGCTTCGGCGCGGCTATTCTCGATATAGATAAGCCCTGGAAGGTTAAGGCAAGATGCAGCGAATATCTTATCAATCCCCGTGAGATCTACGAGTGCGTAGGCGACGTTCAGAACGTTACATTCCCCTGCGCCGCTCTCTGCGATAAGGATACAGGCAGAATCGCTATTTACTACGGCTGCGCGGATACCTGCGTAAGCATGGCGTTCTGTAATGTTGACGAGGTTGTTGACTACGTTAAAAAGCATTCTTCCGTTTGAGTTTGATTCATAATATAAAAACGTCTTCCGTATTGAGCTTATACGGAAGACGTTTTTTATAGATTCCTTAAAATCAACGCCCGTAAAAATTTATAATTTCCGCCGAATTTTTTCTCGCCAATTTGATTGCCTGATATGTATGACCTTTAGTGCTGCCGTCCCAATAGCACACGCAAACGTCGCCCAGCTCCGCAAGACGGGCGTTTCTTTTTTTAACGCTGTACTCGCTGTATTTCTGTGATATTACCTCCACGCTGTCGGCTAAATCATAAACTCTGTTATACTCAAGCTGCCGGTCAATATGCCAATGTTTACTCTGCTCACAGGGTTCGCAGGGCAAAATCAAACGAAGCTTGATATGCGTAAATTCCCGTCTAAGCTTTATGACGGTATTTTCGCATATCATATCCCAGCCAAGACCGCCGCCCGCGTAAAAATTTGTTACTCCTTCATCAATAAGCGAAATAAGTATGTAGTTTAGCCGATAAAAAATACCGTCGTAATGTTTTATTTTTTTGTCTCCTATAAAAAAGCAAGATTTATTCATATGACCTCCGTTTTATTTTATATATGGATTAACGATATACAATATATCTTTAATCCATATTATAACACAGAACTGATTAGATGTCTATATCTAATAAAAATAAAACCATTGCTTTTTTCGCTTCCTTTTTGCGCTGCAAAAAGGAAGTGGGGTCGAGGGGCAAAGCCCTCGTCGCCGCCCGCAGGCGGCGAAATTTCCTTACGCAGTGCGCTCCGCAAGGGGTGAATTTAAAAACAGCCCTGTGGGCTGTTTTTAAAGAGGGGAAGCCCTGCAAGAGAGGGCTTCCCCTGTTAGAATTTGAAAGATGTTATCTTGCGAGGTTATCCTCGCACGGTATACATAAAAACTAAATACTATTGCCGCTTGTAAGCGTAACACTTGAAACATAGTTTCTATCGCTTCATTTTTTATTTATTTCTTTTGCTTGTTCAATCATAAACTCAAATACACCGAGAATACGTTTTTGTTCATCAGGCGGCAAACCCTTTAACTGTTCCGAAAGAACCGATGTTTTGAAATCTCCGCCGTAATCCAGCACATCGCAAAAAATGGAATCCGCCGAGGTATGCAAGGCGTTCAGAATCATTACCAGCTTTTCATAACGCGGAAACGAAGCACCTCTTTCAATTGTGGAGATGTAATTTGTGGCAACTCCTAACCTTTCGGCAAGTTGTTCCTGCGTTAAGCCTAATTCCTCGCGCCGCTGTTTGATTCTCTTTCCAACTCTCTTATCTATCACTTGACCACCTCGTTTATACTAATGCTAATACATAGTATAAATCGAAAACGCATATAAAAACAGAAACGCTAATACATTGTATATGTATTACAGATATATTCACAAAAATAAATATTGCATAAGCTTTTACTTTTTGTTCTTCTAAAATATTACAGCAATTGAAGTTTGACAAAGGCAAATCCAAATGCTATAATATAATTAACAAAAAGCGGAGACCGAAAGGCGGGAGAAAATGGCAAGGAATGTACTAAAGGCAAAGCTGGACATAATTTTCAAAAAGCTTTTTACAAGCGACAACACGGTGCTTACGTCCTTTATAGGCGATATTCTTGATATACCCAAGGAAGAGATCAAGAAAATAGACATAATAAACCCCAACATTTTGCCCTCTGCGGTTGACGGCAAGCAAGGTCAGCTTGACTTAAAAATGTATGTTAACGATAAAGTGGTCAATGTGGAAATTCAGCTCAGGGACGAAGGCAACTTCAAAGACAGATCGGTATATTACTGGTCAAAAATGTATACCGACGAGCTGAAAAGAGGACAGCAATACGAGGATTTAAAGCAGACCATTACGATAAATATTTTGAATTTCAACTTGTTTGAATGTGAGGAAGCGTATTCAAGCTTTAAGCTGTTGGAGACAACAAGACATGAGGTGTTGACCGATAAATGCTCGATTCTGTTTTTTGAGCTGACCAAAGTAAATAATAAGATTGATTCAAATGACCGCAAAAAGCTGTGGTTACAGCTGATAAACGCCGAAACGGAGGAGGAGTTGGAAATGCTGAACGAAACTGGTGTACCCGAAATACAAAAAGCGGTGGTTATACTGCATGAAATGAGCCTTGACGAGGAAGTAAGGGAAATGGCAAGGCTGAGAGAAAAGTGGATTCTTGACGAGGCTTCGGCTTTGGGGAATGCTGAGAAAAGAGGCATAGAAAAGGGCAGGAAAGAGGGCAGAGAAGAGGGTAGAGAAGAGGGTAGAGAAGAGGGTAGGAAAGAGGGAATAGAAACAGGCTTAAATGTAGCTGCTCAAAAAATGCGTGACAGCGGCATGACCGAAGAGCAAATTCAAAAGATTCTCAATTTATAAGGTGGAAAACAATGGAAAAACCGAATGAAACAAGTGTACCCGAAATACAAAAAACGGTGGTTATACTGCATGAAATGAGCCTTGACGAGGAAGTAAGGGAAATGGCAAGGCTGAGAGAAAAGTGGATTCTTGATGAGGCTTCGGCTTTAGGGAATGCCGAGAAAAGAGGTAGAAATGAAATAATTGCCAAAATGCGCAAAAGCGGCATGACCGAAGAGCAAATCCAAAATATACTTAACTTATAATTTTGATTAAACCGAAAAAATAAAAAAGGGGCTGTAAAAAAACACAGTCCCTTTTAAATTAAACAAAAACCGGCTACTTTACAAAGAGAACCAACAGACAAATCAGCACTACATATCAGAGGGGGGATAAGGAAGGGATTCTTAAGGTGAAACCTAAAGGGGGGAGAGTGGGGCTGTGAAAAAGCACTGTAAAACAACTTTTATCCTTATAAATCATATTTTAACAGATAAAACGTATATATGAAACTACCTTCGGGTGCTTTTTTACAGAACCGTCTCCCCCCTTTCCGAGACTTTTTGCTTGCAAAAAGTCTCTTAGTCACCCTTAAGCCCCCGCGGGAGCGGTGCTGCCTGCTTCAGGCAAAAAAGCATTATATAAAGCGCAATTCTAAGCATTAGCACAACGCAAAAGCCCGTGCGACACCAAGCACAATATTTTTACAGCCCCTTTTTTATTAACAAATTTCAGGCAATGATTTCATACAGCCTATCCAACGCCTTATCGGCTTCACATTCGATATCGGGCTGCAAAAGCAGATCGGTATTTTCTTTATCTATCCTTGTCCATTTTTTGGTAGAAATCTGAAAAGCGATCTGCGAATTTGGACACTTAAACAAGGTAATTTCCCCATAGCCGTTGGGACTGTTTCCGCAAGGCTCTCCTATAACGGTACCCAAGCCGTTGTCGGTTATATACTGGGTGAAGTCCATTGCCGAGCTGAAGGTATAATATGAGGTCAGCATATAAACATTGCCATTGAAAAGCAGATCGGTATAACGGGGATTTTCGGTTTCCGTTCCTTCAAACCCAATCTCAAAGCACCCTAAACGCCACACCATTCCCATATCTTTATATAACGGCACGTCCAAGTATTTGATAAACTCGTTCGCCACCAGCGAAGTGCCGCCGCCGTTGCTTCTGAGATCAACGCAGACGTTTTCTATTCCCTGCGCCTTTACCTCGGTAAACATTTCCTTAAGGCATTTAATATATTCGTCGTTATATATGCAGGAATCCAAGGTCAAAACAGCAAGATTTCGTTCCTTTTGTACCTCATAATAAACGAAGGACTTTTGCTCCGAATTGGAGGCTTCCATATTGTTATACCGCAGGTATTCGTCGTAAAGGACAAAATCCTCTTCAAAATAAGTAAACTCTTTTTCCTCTCCGTCTGTGGTCTCATAGACAAACACAACGCCCTGACTTACGGATATTCCCAAATAGTCCAAGCCCTCCAGCGTTCCCAGATCATCTTTCATACGCACCAAGCCGTAGCTTTCCGCTTCAAAGCTGTACAAATCGGATTTGTCCTTAAACAGCTCGCCGATCGTTTTTCCGTTTACCTTTGTAAGAGTGTCGCCCGCTTCGTTATGGGAATGTGTTTCCTTTAAATAATGACGGTCGGGACAGTTGTCCGCCGCATAGGTGTGTCCGTCGGACAGCATGGAAAAAATTTGCTGTATCTTGACGCTTAAGGCGTTTACGGTGATAGTATCAAGCTGTAAAAGCTCCTCCGAGGTTTTCTGTACCTTCTCGCTTATATCGGAGGGCAATCCGTGAATCAAAGCGGGGTGACACTTTTGCAGATATTTTACGGCGTAATCCAAATCCTGCTTTGCCTCTTTGCCGCTTACAGTCTCATTATAGGGGCGGGAATAAGCGTCGGCGTTTGTTCTGAAAAAAAGATTGTTCCAATAGGGATTGCAGTAAGCACCGAAAAGGGTGAAGCACATTGCCAAAAGACATAAAAGCGAGATAAAAACGTTTATTACCTTGTGCCTTGTCCCTTTTATCCAAAGCAGCACCGATGAAAAAAGCACTAAGGCGGCAAATATCACCGTGATCCACTCGGGCAGGCTCATATACAGCATATTGAGCGGGATAAGAGCGATGGCAAGTATATCAAGCAGTATGCAAAGTATAAGCCAAGGGGCGTATTTGGTTTTTGCCCTTACTTTTGTTCTTGTTATTCTTATGTTTCTTTTCATATCAGTCATTTCCTTTCGTATGGAATTATTTTAACATAATCCCACCAAAAAAGCAACATAAAAATTACCGTTACAGCCGCACCCACTTATTTGCCGCTTTTTCCGTAAACGACCTGTCATGCTCCACAAATAAAATCGTAGGCATAAACTCGGTCAATAACTCCTCAATCTGCATTCTGGAAATAACGTCGATAAAATTCATCGGTTCGTCCCAAACATGCAAATGCGCGTCCTCACAGAGACTTCTCGCGATCATCACCTTTTTCTTTTGTCCCTCGCTTAAATCACGGATTTCCCTGTCATACCTCAGTCCCGTAAAATCCAGCTTGCTCAGGATCGCGTTAAACAATCCGCCGTCAATACCGTACCGCTCCGCATAATCCGACAGCCTGCCGCAAAGCTCCGACGTATCCTGACTTACATAAGAGATTTTAAGTCCGCTTCCTATCTCAACTATTCCCGTATAAGGAACGTCCTCGCCGCAAATCAGCTTAAGCACGCTTGATTTACCCGAACCGTTTTTACCCTGCAAGGCGATCCTGTCCCCCTTTTCTATCTCAAAGGAAAGGTTTTCAAACACCGGCTCGTTTCCGTAAGCAACGCTTAATCCTCTTATAGAAACCAATTTTGCCGAATGATAGTCAAGCTGATTTATTTTCAGTCTGTCGGCGGTTTCGATGTTTTTCAAAAGCGCGGATTTTTCCTCAACGGCGTTTTGCTGCCTTGTTTCGATCGCCTTTGCTCTTGCCATAAGCTTTTTTGACTTAGCCGCCTGCAAAGGGCGGTAGCCTTTTTTGTTGTCCACCTTTAAAGGGTCTATTCCTGTTTTTCTGCTTTCCGCCTTGTCCGACCAGCGGCTTTTTTCCTTTGCGGCAGCTTCAAGCCGTTTTATTTCCTTTTTTAATTTACTGTTTTCCGCAAGCTCAAAGCTGTCCCGACGTTCCTTATTTACCAGCCATGAGGAAAAATTTCCCTTTTGGATTTCAATATCGGCTTTGTTTATCGAAAGCACATGATCGATACAGCCGTCAAGAAAGCTGCGGTCGTGCGATACCAAAATAAAGCCTTTTTTTGTGTTAAGATAGCGGCTCACAAGCTCCCTGCCCTTCATATCCAGATGATTGGTAGGCTCGTCGATCAAAAGAAAGCTGTTTTCCTTAAGAAACATTGAGGCAAGCAACACCTTGGTGCGTTCGCCGTTGGAAAGCGTACAAAATGGACGGTACAATATTTCTTCGTCCGCTTCGAGGATATTCAGCTCCTTTGAAAGCTGCCAGTACTGAAGCTCGGGCGCAGCCTGCTCCGCTATTTCAAGGGCGGTCAGACTGCCGTCCTTTACCTCAAAGGGGAAGTATTCAAAATCCACCGAAGCGGAAATGCTGCCTTTATATTCGTATTTGCCCTGAAGCAATCTTAAAAATGTGGTTTTACCTCTGCCGTTTCTTCCCGTAAAGCCTAACTTCCAGTCGGTGTCAAGCTGAAAGCTTACGTTTTCAAAAATGTTCTCATACCCTCCGTCGTAAGCGAAGGTTAAATTTGTAATGTTTATAAGCGACATAATTGTATATCTCCTTTCCCGTAAAAAATAAATACAGCTGCAAGAAAGTTGATTTCTTACAGCTGTAAAAAGACATGTCATATGGCTGATAAAAACGCGCACTTTATCGGGAACCGCATTGATACGCTTCAAGACTTTATGCCATAGCAATACTTTATATATAAGCCGAAAAAACAAATACTTTTCTTGCAGTTTGGCACAACAAGTCCGACGGCTTTGCCGCCCGATAGCTATAAAATGTTATGCCTTATTTGTCAGCAAGAAAAAATACGCATTTATTCAACTCCAATCTTTTTTTGATAGGGGTATTATAACATATTGTTTTGGTGATGTCAAGGTCTTTTAATTTTTTTAGTTTCCCCCAAATTTTCTCAGTCGGCGAAATGCCTTTTTAAAAGTGCGTTTTATAATATGCCGTTCTTGATTGCAGCAAAAGGGCGTTTTTACTTTTCTTAGAACTACGCTTTATGTAATCTGTTCTTTTTTCTCGGAAGCGAGTGCAGTTTCCGCTGCCGCGGGGGCCTTAAGGGTGACTAAGAGACTTTTTGCAAGCAAAAAGTCTCAGAAAGGGGGGCGAAGTCGAAACAAGCTCCGAAAAAGTGATAAATAACAACTTCAATTTTGAAATAAATAAAGGCTAAGTGTTTGCGGAGCTTGTTCCGACACTCTCCCCCCTTAGGTTTCACCTTAAGAATCCCTTCCTTACCCCCCTCTATGACGAGTGCCGGAATTTTTGCTGTTTGCTTAAAAAGGGTAGTGCGGAAATGGTTTACTATTTAATTTAATTTACTTTGTTTTATAAAATTGTGGTGCGTTATTTTGGCTATAACTCTTCTTTTATGCTATGTTTGTTTTTCAGCTTTTGAGTGCTTTTTTCTTTTAATTATACATCTTTTTTATTTTTTTGATTGAATTTTTAGTAAAATTAAACTTTTAAATTTTAAGTTTACCAAAAACAAAGCACAATGTAATTGCAAATTACAGATATTTGCCAATCAACAAACTTACCTAAGTGACATTTCACGCACATATTCTCTGAAGCAAATAACTAAAAAATCAGCACTACGCATAGAGGGGGGTAAGGAAGGGATTCTTAAGGTGAAACCTAAGGGGGGAGAGTGTCGGAACAAGCTCCGCAAACACTTGGCCTTTATTTATTTCAAAATTGAAGTTGTTATTTATCACTTTTTCGGAGCTTGTTTCGACTTCGCCCCCC
>JAAVIF010000035.1 GCA_014799365.1 Oscillospiraceae bacterium | reverse complement strand
TGTCTGTCTGTCTGTCTGTCTGTCTGTCTGTCTGTCTGTCTGTCTGTCTGTCTGTCTGTCTGTCTGTCTGTCTGTCTGTTAAAATCGTACCGCAGATTCAGCATTTTGTCAAGCCCCTTTCGTCATTTTCAGCGTTTTGACGGTACTTTTTTCCCGTTTTCCACTTTATTGTTATTATAGCAGATTAAATGTAAATTGTCAACAGATTTTTTTAATTTTAGGATAAATATACAAATCAGTAATTGGGAATTTGGGAGAGGGAAAAATTAAAAGTCGAAAACAGCAGAACGGCCGCGCCGCGGATTTCCATACCAATAACCTACCTATGTGCAAAGCTTCCTCGGTCATTCTTTTCTTATTTATCACGGGTTCAATCCCAATCTTTCTTTCAAAGCGCACTGCAAGTAAGCTGAGAAATTTACATTCGCCTTTTCCGCCTGTTCGTTCAGCCAACTCGGTAAGATACAATTCTTTTTTACGCTTCTATTGTCAAGCGTGCGGCGGAGCCGCGGGCGACAGCCCGCTGAAATGCGAAGCATTTCAAAATTTTTGCCAAAGGCAAAAATTTGGCTCCGCCCCTGCTGTGGGGCAGTTATTGTAAAAGGAACGTTTTTAACGGATAGGGCGGCACAAGCCAATTGGGCGAGCAAGCATAATCATACATTGCACAAACCAATGGGAGCAATACACCAACGTCACCAATGAAAACAGAAAATAACAGCGGAACGCCTGCGACCCGAACATGAATAAAGCCCAATTGCAAATCACAAACATACATCAATTCACAAAGTTACCTAAGTGCCATTACACGCACCAATTCCATGAAGCAAAAAACATACCTTAAGCACTACGCATAGAGGGGGGTAAGGAAAGGATTCTTAAAGTGAAACCTAAGGGGGGAGAGTGTCGGAACAAGCTCCGCAAACACTTAGACTTTCCTTATTTTAAAATTGCAACTGTTATTCATCACTTTTTCGGAGCTTGTTTCGACTTCGCCCCCCTTTGGTGTCACCTTAAGCCCCGCGCGGGAGCGCAAACTGCACCTCGCTTCCGAGAAAAAAGAACATCACATAAAGCGCAGCTTTAAGAAAAAAACAAACGGCGGTCGCTCCGAAAAGCAACCGCCGCCAAAAACGCAGTTTTAACCCCCCAACTCAGTTAAAAAAGGCACTCCGCCGCCTGAGGATTACCTCAACTCCCTAATCGCCCTGATCCTACTAAACACCAGACACACCGCGACCCCCGCTATCCCAATCACAAAGAACAGCAGCGCAGCTCCCGAGCCCTTTCCCTCGCCGAAAAGCGCGGTCAGTAACCCGCCGCTTTCAGCCTTTTCCATAAAAGGCTCAAAAACATTGTCCACAAGCACACCGCCCAGCAAAAAGCCTATGGGTATAGTAAAAAATTGCAGGGTATTTCTTGCCGAATACACTCTTCCCTGCATGTCCACGGGAATTTTCGTGCGGAAAATAACGTCCATATTTGCGTTCATAAGCGGAATCACGATCCAGCCCAGCACCGCGCCGATACACCATGCAATCGGCGTTTTTCCGAAAGCTAACATAAAGTTTTCCGTACTCATGGATATAAACAGACAGATGCAGATAACTCTTATCCTGTTTTTCGGAGCGGGAACAACCGACGCTATTATGCTTCCGAGAAGAGACGCGACGCCCACGCAGGTATTCACGATACCGAGAGCGGTCTCGTCCGTCTTTGACATGACCATAGCGGGCAAGGCGGCGTCATATATCGAAGCGATAAGATTTATTGCCGCAAGAAACAGTATCAGCCACAATATGCCCTTGTTGCTTTTAAGATACACAAGTCCGCTTTTCGCCGATTTCAACAGGCTTTCTCCCTTTTCCCCGCTCTTTTTCGGCTCGGGTATCTTTATAAAGAAAAGAAGCACCAAAAACGCTATTAAAAAGGTTGTCAGATCAAAGGCAATAACCGCTTCCAACCCCGCAAACGCAATAAAAGCGGTTGCGAAAACAGGGGTGAGAATGCTTACAAGTGAATTCGAAAAGGATCTCATTCCGCTTGTTTTCTGATAATGCTTTTCCGGGATTATCAAGGTGTAGGAAACGTCCGACGCAGGCTGCTGAACAGTATTCATCAGTCCTCCCACGGCGTTGACAACATATAAATGCCACACCTGCAAATTGCCTGTTTTAAGCAAAACAAGCACCGCCACCGTACTGACGGCGGCCAAGCTGTCGCAAACAAGCATAACGACCTTTTTGTTCCACTTGTCGCTGATCGCTCCCGCAAAAATGCTCATAATAACATAAGGCGCGTACGAGCAAACGGCAAGCAAAGCGGTGGTAAGCGCAGAGCCGCTGTCCTGATACAGCCATATCACCAAAGCAAAGCCCGTCATCGAGCTGCCGAGCTGAGAAAGCGACTGAGTAAGCCAGAGAATAATAAATGTTTTTAATTCTTTTAAAGTATTTTTCATAATACCTTGCTCCTTTGATTTTTTTAAAATGAATCAAAAATGCAAGGCTTGACGGTCATAATCTCAACCCTATTTTAACCTGACGTAATACCCGCAGGTTAAAATGTATAAGCGACCTCCATGCAATACCGTCATTCCTTGCATGGAGCTGTGCAATTTAAGAGTATCATTTTTTTCACGTTCCTTTCTTTTATAAATACTATTATAAACCGACAATTGTCAATTTAATANTCCAAATATCCGCATTTTCAAAACAAGCTTAAGAATNCTCCTTTTTCCTCTTCTGCTCGTAAACGTCCAGTGCCTTAAAAGCCTGCTGCAAATTGGAAACGCCCATAATATTTATCCGATACTTTTTCGACTTGTCAAGGCTCTGCAATGCCGCCTTAGGCACTATGCAAGCCTTAAACCCAAGCCTTTCCCCCTCCCTTATCCTTTCCGAAACATGAGAGGTATTGCGTATCTCGCCGCCAAGACCTATCTCGCCCANCACAAACAGATCCTCNGGCAGAGGTCTGTCGCACAGGCCCGAATACAAAGCCACCGCTACCGCCAGATCNGCGGCGGGTTCNTCNATCCGCAAGCCCCCGATTATGTTAATGTATATATCGAACATTCCGAAAATNTATCCCGTTCGCTTTTCCAAAACCGCAAGAATAAGGCAAAGACGGTTGTAATCAAANCCGTTGGCAACACGNCTCGGAGTGGCAAAGCTCGTTTTGCTGACNAAAGCCTGTACCTCCGCNAAGATCGGGCGAGTACCCTCCATTGTGCATAAAATGCTGATGCCGCTGACGTTTACGGGTCTCCCCGAAAGCAGCATTGCCGAAGGATTCTGCACCTCCTCCAAGCCGCTGTCCGACATCTGAAATACNCCGATCTCATTNGTGGAGCCGAAACGGTTTTTTTCCGCNCGCAAGATCCTGTAAGAAAGCTGCTTGTCTCCCTCAAAGTACAGCACCGTGTCCACAATATGCTCAAGCACCTTGGGACCCGCTATGCCGCCGTCCTTATTGACGTGACCTACGATAAAGATCGGTATTTCCTCGTTTTTGGCAAGGCGCATAAAAGCGTTGGTACATTCTCTCACCTGAACAAGACTGCCCGCGGTGGAGGTGATATTGTCAAGCTGAACCGTCTGTATCGAGTCAACGATAACAATATCGGGCTTATTCTGCTTTACCGCCGCTATAATTGCGTTGCAGTCGGTGTCGGCGATCAGGCTTAAATTATCTGTCTTAACGTGAAGCCGCTCCGCTCTGAGCTTTATCTGACGGCGGCTTTCCTCTCCCGATATATACAAGACCTCGTANTTTTTGCCGAGATAGTCGCATATCTGCAAAAGCAGGGTGGATTTTCCTATTCCGGGGTCGCCGCTTAAAAGCACAAGCGAGCCTTTTACCAATCCCCCGCCCAATACTCTGTTCAATTCCTCNGAGCCCGTATCATATCTTACGTCCTCGTCGTAGCTTATCTCGGATAATTTGGAATACTTTACCGTGCGGTTTGAAGCTGCTTTTGAGATATTATCCTCAACGACCTCCTCAAGAGTGTTCCATGAGCCGCAGGAATTGCACTTTCCGAGCCACTTCGGNTACTCCTGTCCGCACTCACTGCATATATAGTATGTCCTTTGTTTCGCCATTTTCTTCTCCCATATTTTGAACGTCCGTTGTTTCAACAGAGCCGAAGTAGCNTGTTATACCCTTAAATATCGTAAAAGCTACCTTTTTCTGATAATCGCCGCTTGAAAGGTTGGCGGCGTCGTTTGCGTTGGATAAAAANCCGCACTCGATAAGCAAAGCGGGCTGCTGTGTATTTTTAAACAGATACAAGCCGTTGTCTATAAGCTTTATCTCCCTGTCGTTATTGGGTTGAAGCTCTTGGAAGCACTGCTGCATCGTCTGAGCAAGCTTGAAGTTTGCGGGGTTGTTGGTAGTGTAAAACATCTGCGCGCCGAAATATTGCGGTTCGGTGAACTGATTTTGATGAATCGAGATAAAAAGCGCGTCNGGGTGAGACTGTATTATTTCAAGGCGGTTTTCCATATCGCTCACCTTTTGATTGCGAAGCCCCTCAACTCCCTCGTCGTGCAAAGAAATGTCNTCTGTNCTTGTCATTACCACATTAAAGCCCGACANCTCCAGCAGCTTTTGAAGATCGGTAGCTATGGCAAGGTTTATGTCCTTTTCCACGCAGCCGTTAACGCCCACGCAGCCGCCGTCNGCGCCGCCGTGACCGCTGTCTATCACCACCGTGNGTCCCTGCGGGGCTATTGAGTCGGAAATAACGGGCAATGCGCCGTTTCTGAATGATACCGCCACCGCAACAACGATAAAGCAGGCAAGAAATACCAATGTATGAGGAATTTTTGTTTTCATAGTCTTTTTTTCCTTTCANCAGTAAAATCAATGACAGTTTTTGCTTACCGAAAATCGAAATATTTNCTTTTCGGATAAGAAAAATAATTTGTCCTCCTGCTGAAAGACTATGAAACAAGCTTTTATTTTAGAACCTTATATAATTGAAAACAACGTTTCCGGTCATTATTTTTTCTTTTCGTACATTATCTTATCGGGATTGAACTTATCCTTAAAGCCCACGTCAAAGCCAAAGGCGGCAACAACGGGAATAANAATGTAACAAGCCATAAATATAAANGCGATATAAGACGGCATCTCGGTTATTTCCGAGTAATTCACACCCATTGTCAGTGCCAATGGNTAGATCATTCCGCANATCATGCGGTANGGAATGAGAAAGCCGTCGAAAAGCCTGTATGTCGCGTCAAAAAAGAGTATCACCGAGGGTATGCACATNACAAGAAACATTATAACGCCTATCNCGATCCATCTGCCCTTTATCGGACCGTCAACGCGGTGATTTTTAACCATATGCATTTCCCTTTGCCCGTCCTTAAATGCCNCTGTAAAAATCAAGGCGTAAAAAACAAACAGAGTAAAAACAAACAATATACCCATAACGGCCGGAACGTCGCCGAACATAGACAGNGCAACGGTCATAACGGTAGACATTACGTTGCCCAGCACCATATAGCCTATTCCCAAAATCAAAAGCTTCCAAAAAGGTTTTCTTTGCATAAAATTTATCCTTTCGGTAAAAATAAAATTGTAAAGCAACAAGAAAAATATGTTTTATACTATTTTCAAATTAAAAAGACCGCAAAGCTTTAGCAGATAATTTGAATATAGTGCTTAAGCTGAAATAGTATTAAACAAAAAGAAAGGGCTGATCAAATGTCAAAAAATGACGATCTCGAAATTTTAAACTGCATTTACAAAAACAGCAAAATGGCNGCGGACTGTATCGACAGCGTTCAGGATAAGTGCGAAAGCAAAGAGCTGTGCGACTATATAGCCAAGCAGCGCACTCACTACAACAACAGCTGCGATAAGGTGGCGCGCCGGATACGCGAGCTTGGCGGAACCCCCGCGGAGCCGCCCAAGTATACTCAGATCATGGCGGAAATGGGTATCACAATGAAAACAGCCACCGACCGCTCACAAAATAAAATAGCTAAACTAATGTACGACGGCACAAATATGGGAATCGTAGATATTGCCGAAACGGTCAACCACGCCGCGGAAGCAACGGAAAAAACAGTATCGGAGGCAAAACAGCTTTTATCGGCGGAAGAACGCTACGCCGACGGGCTGAAAAGATTTTTATGATAAACGAAAAAAATGTCAATGAAAAAAACAAAAGCAAAAGNGAAAACGTAAACAGGGGCAACGACAGCAGCGTTTACCCCAAGAAAACGATGGAGCCGCAGTATTTGACCTATATCGCGGTTGACAACAAAACCNCCGAAAACGGCTGCGTTATCAACAAAGCCGATATAGACGCGGAAATATGCCGAAGAGAAACCAACGCAAACGAAAAATAAAATTATTTCAGCACAAAATTACCGAAGCTTTTTCGGTAATTTTTTTATCGGCAAATTTATCCGACATTTCTGTAAATACTATTTATCTTCCTCACTGTCAGCCNAATTGACCTTNTTNTCCCTGACAATATTATCCAACGTCTCNAAAGCCCGCCTGTGGTTTTCCTTTGTTCCTTCGTCAAGCTTTGCGTAGCCTGAAAACTCGTTGCTTCTGACCGCTATATACAAATCGTCGGGACAGCTTTCAAGGTACATTGCCGCCTCAGCAAAGGCACTTCCCTTTACCTTATAGTAATACTTGTCCGTAACCTGCGGATCGTCGGGATAAAGCGCGGAAAGATCCTCAAAGCCCNTGCTTTCGTCCTGATCGCCCAGAATAGTTTCAAGCTGCGCCCTGTCCGCAATATAAAGCTGCGCCGTTGCCATTCCCACCTCGGACATAAGCTTTGTCTGATTTATAGAGTGATACGTNCCGTCCTGTCTCGGATTCATATCGATATAGTAGACCTCAACATGAACATTGCCGTTTTCGTCAAAATCGTGAGTATACTGCTCCAACGCCAATTCCAGATCATGGCTCTTATAGTAAAGAGAACCCGATACCTCTTCACTTTCCGCAAAAATAAGCGTTCTGATGTCTGCCTTTTCCTTTGAAACGATGCTGTACGTAAGNAAGAAAATAATAACGGCAAAAAACAAAATTATTATAAGGTGCCATTTATAGTGGTAGAAGAAATTAGCTATTTTTTTGCGTACNCCCTTAACCTCATAATGCGCCTTATCGGCGACAGCCGCTTCCTCCTTTATNATCTCGCTTTCTGTTATAAGTCCCTGCTTAAGCTTTAAAAGCTCGCGTTTATCATCGTTATATGACATTTTATTTCTATCCTTTCGGAGATGTTTTCAAATCTTTATTAGTATATCACGAAACTTGCTTTTTTTCAAGTGCAATATGTGACAGTAAGATGAAAGAGGAACAAATAATCGCCCCAACGAATCGGAGCGATTATTGAGGATTCAAATGTTGGAAAACGTCAAATGAAGTTAGCGGAAGATACCAAAGCATAGATTTCGTGAAATAAGTTCAAACATAATAAAACATTGGAGCAACGAACGGCGGCGGAGCCGCGGGCGACAGCCCGCTGAAATGCGAAGCATTTCAAAATTTTCGCCTACGGCGAAAATTTGGCTCCGCCCCCCGCTGTGGGGCAATCACTGAAAAAAGGAGCAGTTTTAACGGATAGGGCGGCACAAGCCAACTGGAAGAGCAAGCAAAATCATACATTGCACAAACCAATGGGAGCAACCAACGTCACCAATGAAAACCCCTAACAATAACGGAACGCCTGCGACCCGAATGTAAATAAAACACTACTGCAAATTTCCAACACCAAACAATTCAACCAAGTTATATAAGTGATATTTCACGCAC
>JAAVIF010000034.1:20360-61626 GCA_014799365.1 Oscillospiraceae bacterium | reverse complement strand
AGCATTTTTCCGATTATATAGTTGCCGCCGCCATTACGGCGATAGGTTTGTATACCGTTGCGGCCACGGTTTTACAGTTTTGCGGTTTTATGGAAATTTCCCCTACGCTTACTACCTGCTGGTTCAGCTTTTGGACGGTGGAAATAGTTGCGTTGGCGGCTATTAAGGGCGGGAAGGTCAAGCATGGGGAGAGGAAAGCAAACAATGAAAATAAGGGAGGAGAAGAGCAAAATTAAAATTTTGCTCTCGTCGGGCGCGGAGCATAGCTCCGCTTCTCCTCAAATGGGAAGAAAGGATCATAAGAATGAATATTACACCTGTTGTTAACGCTGTAATCGCGCTTGCGGCGGCGGTGGTTACCGCTTTTGTTGTTCCGTGGATCAAGTCTAAGACTACGGCGGCGCAAAGGGAGGAGATCGACGCTTGGGTCAGGATCGCCGTTACCGCGGCGGAGCAGATTTACAGGGAAACGGGAAAGGGTAAGGAAAAGAAAGCTTATGTGCTTAAATTTCTTGAGGAAAAGAATTTGAAAATTGACGAGGAAAGCGTGGATTTGATGATTGAGAGCGCGGTTAAGAATATGAACAAATCGTTTGGGAGGGAAGGTTAAAATGGCTACCGTTTTGAAATCAAAGAATTTTGTGACTAAGGTAAAGGATATTGCGGAAAAGTACAATACCGTTTATTGTTGGGGAAGCTTCGGCTTTCCTATTACGCAGGCTAATATTACAAGGCTTGCGAGGCAATATCCGTCGATTTATACAGCCGCAACGCAGACAAGGCTTAAGTCGCTTATCGGGAAAAATTACTTCGGATTTGACTGTGTGGGACTTATAAAGGGTACACTTTGGGGGTTCAGCGGGGATAAGGCTAAGTCCAACGGCGGGACCGTGTACTGCTCCAACGGTGTCAATGATATAGACTGCAACGCTATGTTTGATCTTTGTTCGGGTAAGTCCGCTGATTTTTCCGATATTGTGCCGGGGGAATTTCTGTGGATGCAGGGACATATCGGAGTTTACATAGGGGACGGGCTGGCAGTCGAGGCTACGGCGAGTTGGAATAATAAGGTGCAGATCACGGCCGTTTCCAATATAGGAACAAAGAGCGGGTATAACTCGCGGAAGTGGACCAAGCACGGGAAAAGTACGTTTATTGATTTTTCCGACGTAACTGCTGCCTCTGCTTCCTCGGCTTCTGCGGGCATAACCGCGTATACCGTTGGCAAAACCAATGCGCCCGTTAATGTGCGGGAAACGGCAAGTATTAGCGGGAAAATCGTTGCTAAGCTGGCCAAAGGGGTTAATATTCAGCTGACAGGAAAGACCGCAAATAACAGCGGGTATACTTGGGTTGAGATAATTTATAACGGAAAAAAATACTGGTGCGATAAGCAGTGGATTACCTGCTGATACCGATTTTCAATCAATGTATAGACAATTTACCTGTCGATTGAAAATTAACGCGCGCCAAATGAAAATAGGACTACCTTATTTGAAGTAGTCCTATTTTTTACGCCATTTTAAAACAGAAAACTTTGTAATAACCGCAGCCAAAATACGGCATTTTTTGTTAAACGATTATTTTCCCCTTTTCAAAAGCTCCTCCGCGCTTTTCAAGGTGATCTCGCTATCCGACTCGCCCGAAATTATCCTCGCTATCTCACGCTTTCTTTCCTCAAATTCAAGAGCATGAACGTTGGTATAAGTCCTACTTTCGTCGCTTTGCTTTTCTATCAAAAGATGTCTGTCGCCCATTGCCGCAATCTGCGCCAAGTGAGTCACACAAAGCACCTGTCTTTTCCGCGCTATCTCGTACAGCTTAACTCCCACCTTATGAGCCGCCCTGCCGCTTATGCCCGTATCTATCTCGTCAAAGATCATGGTGGGAACATCGTCGGCGGAAGCCAGTACGTTTTTCACCGCAAGCATTATTCTTGAAAGCTCGCCGCCCGAAGCTATCTTATTCATAGGCTTGGGCTCTTCCCCCTTGTTTACGGAGATAAGCATTTCGATCTTATCCATTCCCGCGCTTGTGATCTTGTCTCGCTGAAAATCGAAAACAAAGCGCACATTAGGCATATCGAGAAAAACAAGCTCCTCTGTTATCGCTTTTACTAACTTGTCCGCCGCGTTTTTTCTTAGCTCGCTTATCTCCTGCGCCCGTTTCTTCACATCGTCGGCCAATTCCCTGCGCCGCTCGTTCAGCTCCTCCAAAGCGTCGTCGCCCGTTTTTAACTGTTCAAGCTCCGCTTTCCACTGAGAAAGAGACTCGATAAGCTCATCTATTTCCATTCTGTACCGACGTTTAAGCAGCAGCAGGTCGCTTTTCCTGTTTTCAAGCAGTGAAACGTTTTCGGGACTGTATTCGTCGTTTATATTTTTTGAAACCTCGCTTCCTATATCCTCAAGGTCGATAAGAATACCCGACAGTCTTTGAGAAAGCTCGCCTATTCCCTCAACCGTTTCCGAGATTTTTTCCAATTCATTTGACGCGTTCTGCAACAGGCTTAAGGCACTTTCGCCCTCGTCATAACCGCTTATGCTCATATACGCCGACGACAACGCCTTTTGAACCGTTTCAAAGTTTCTCGCCGCTTCAAGCTGCGCGGAAACCTCGCTGTCCTCGCCCGGCTTCAGATCGTAGCTTTCCACGTCCTCTATCTTTTCGGTAAGCTCGCCTATACGGTTTTCCCTGTCCTCTATCTTAAGCTGTAAGCTTTTTACCTCCTTGCTGATGTGGGAAAACTCCCTGAATACCTCCTTGTACTCCTTAAGCTTGTCCTCCAAGCCGCCGTAGGTGTCCAGTATCTGCCTTTGATTGTCCGTACTCATTAAAATGGCGGTATCGTGCTGTCCGTGTATATCTATAAGCCGTGAAGCTATTTCCTTTAATACCGAAGCGGTGGCGATTTTCCCGTTTATTCTTGCCGTTCCCTTTCCGTCGGCGGTTATCTCGCGCTGCAAAAGCAATTC
Source organism: Oscillospiraceae bacterium (assembly GCA_014799365.1). Lineage (GTDB taxonomy): Bacteria > Bacillota > Clostridia > Oscillospirales > Ruminococcaceae > Ruminiclostridium_E. Next base: position 58,651 of record JAAVIF010000034.1, on the reverse strand, counting down.
TCCGTCATAGGAGTAGCCGTTTTCCTCTAACTTTTCTATCACATGCTTTGGTATATCATCAAAAAGCGCGGTAACCACCGCCTTATTTTCTCCCGTTCTTACAATATCTCTGCCTATTCTTCCTCCGAGTACGGCGTTAATGCCGCCGATAAGTATACTTTTACCCGCGCCTGTCTCACCCGAAAAAACATTCAGTTTATCACAAAATGAAATAGCCGCCTTTTCAATTACGGCAAGGTTTTCTATATCCAATTCCTTGAGCAAACTATTTCACTCCTTTCCTGTTCCGCTATGTACATTTATTGCGTCAAAACATCGTTTTAAGCTTTTCGCAAAGCTCCTTTGCGTCATTTTCCGTCCTCATCAGAATAAATACGGTGTCATCGCCCGCTATCGTTCCTATAACGTAATTGGGATTCATGCCGTCAAACGCGGCGCATGCGGCGTTTGCAAGCCCCGCGTGACATTTTAAGCAAACTATATTCATAGCGTAATTTACGCTTATAACAGACTGCTGAAAAATATTTCCGAATCGGTTGCTGTCCGACACCTTGGTGTAGCAGTTTATACCGTCCTCGTTAATGTTTTTCTCCAAATTAAGCTCATTTATATCTCTTGAAACGGTTGCCTGCGTAACGGAGTATCCTCTTTCGGATAATGCTTTAATAAGCATATCCTGATTTTCAATGGTATTTTCTCTTATGATAGATAATATTTCGGCTTGTCTTTTCTTTTTCATGGATCCTGTCCCCTTATATTTTACTTCAAAGGCTTCATAAGCTTGCTGTGTACCGAGCTGTAAAAGCTTTCTCCGTCAATATCTATAAGATCGAGACACAGCTCCGATTTTCTTATCCGAACGCTGTCGTAGGGCAGTATTCCGATAGCTTCATTACCGTCCACCGACACGAACACGCTGCTGTTTTCATATGCGATATATTCAGCCCTGAGCGGTTCCTCCACCGACAAAAGCATTGGGCGGTTAAAAAGAGTGTGGGGAGATAAAGCGGTAAGCTCAAAGCAGCATATTTTGGGATCGATTATCGGACCTCCCGCGGATAAGGAGTAAGCGGTAGAGCCTGTGGGAGTGCTTATTATAAGCCCGTCCGCCCTTACTCTCGTTACCTCCGTTTCACCGCTGAAAACCAAGTATTCGGGCAGCTTTGATGTGGTCCCCTTAAAAAGCACCACATCGTTAAGAGCGGTAAACTCTTTTTTCCCGCTGCCGGCCGTAACCGTAACGTCAAGCATCATTCTTGTGCTGAGCTTATACCTGCCGTCCGAAAGCGCGGCAAGCTTTGAAAGATTTTCTTTTTCAAGAGTTGCCATAAAACCGAGTCTGCCCGTATTCACTCCAAGCAGCGGTTTTTTATATACCGCGGCTCTTTTGCCCCAGCGCAAAATAGTGCCGTCGCCGCCTATTGTAAGAAAAATATCGCATTTTTCCATATTTTCTTCCGCCGTACCGAAAACAATGCCGCTTAAATTCATTTCACGGCAAATATCCGAAAACCTGCCTTCCGCAAGGGGAAGCATACCGTAAAGCTTCAGCGTTCTTATTACATCGGGAAAAATTATCCTTGTTTTTTCTTTATTCAGATTCGCGCATATAAAAACGTTCATAAGCACCTCAAAACGAAAGATAAATCAAATATTCAATGTTTCCGTCCCCGCCCGCAATGGGAGATTGGATCAGGCCCCTGCATTTAAAGCCGATACCTTCCGAAAAATCCTTTATTTCCCTGACCGCCTTTTCTCTCAATGACGGATTTTTTACCACTCCGCGCTTTCCTATACCGTTTTTGCCTACCTCAAACTGGGGCTTGATCAACGCGACCGCGGTACCGCTGTCTTTCAGCAATTTTTTAATTTCCGGAAGCACAAGCTTAAGCGATATAAAGGACACGTCAACGGTTATAAAATCCGCTTTTTCGGATATTTTTCCGCACGCTTGTCTTATATCGGTATTTTCAAGAGATATTACCCTGATGTCGTTTTTTAATTTTTCGTCAAGCTGATTGCTTCCCACATCGACCGCATACACCCTCTCCGCCCCGTTTTGCAGCATACAGTCGGTAAATCCGCCCGTTGAAGCTCCGACGTCGATGCAGACGCAGCCGCCAAGCCCGATGTTAAAGCACTCTATGGCTTTTTCAAGCTTTAATCCTCCTCGACCCACATATCTGGGCAGCTCGCCTTTTATTTCTATCTCGTCGGTCTCTTCCACGTTAAAAGACGCTTTTGTCACACTTCTCCCGTTTACAAATACTACTCCGTCTTTAATAAGCTGTCCTGCAACGTTACGGCTTTTTACAATAGAACGCGCCGCAAGCTCAAAATCAAGTCTGCTCAATCAGTTCACCCGTTACCTTGATCATTCCCGCCGTATCCAAATTATAATCCGACAACTGTTTTTCCGTATCGCTGTATGTAACGAAACGATCGGAAACGGCGTTTATTTTATACTTACCGCTCCAGCCGCGCTCCAAAAGCTTAGCCGAAAACTTTTCGGCTATTCCGCCGGAACGTATTCCCTCTTCAAAAAATACGATCTTATCATACTTTTCCGCAATATCAAAGGTTTTTTCCACTATGGGATATATCCTTACCATTTGCAGCAGGTTGGCTCTGAGCTTCTTGGCGGCCTCCAAAGCGTATTGTGTAATTCTTCCGTAGGTTATTATCAAGGCTCTGCCGCCGCAGTCGTAAAAATAAACATCGTAGCCCGATTCCTCGGATCGGCATTTTGCCGCCTCTCCCTTTGGATAGCGCACGGCGGCTATCCCGCCGCAGCCGTACAGAGCTTTTTTCATTGACGCGCGCAGCTCCGCGTCGTTTGAGGGAGAATATATTACCGTTTTGGGAATACTTGTAAGCATCGAAACGTCAAACAAGCCCTGATGCGTTTCCCCGTCCTCGCCTACCATACCCGCTCTGTCGACAGCAAAAACAACATGCTCACCCTCTATTGCCAGATCATGCAGTATCTGATCGTAGGAACGCTGCAAAAAAGTGGAATATATCCCGAACACGGGAATAAGCCCCTGTGAAGCCAATCCGCCCGCAAAGGTAACGGCATGCTCCTCGGCAATGCCCACGTCAAAAAACCTCTGCTTATACTCCTTCGCAAAATACTGAAGTCCCGTAGCGTATTTCATGGCGGCGGTTACCGCGCATATTCTTTCATCTTCGGCAGCAAGCTCCAAAAGATACTTTCCCATGACCTCGGAATAGGTCTCCGCTTTATCTCCGCTTCGCATAGCCTTTCGCTTGGCGATTCCGTGATATTCGCCCGAATTTTGTTCCGCGGGAAGATAACCCTTCCCCTTTTTTGTTTTTATATGAACAATACAAGGCTCGCTCAGCTGCTTTGCCACGTTCAGCGCGTCTATAAGCTCCTCAAGATCGTTTCCGTTAATGGGACCCAGATATTTATATCCCAAATTCTCAAATATATTGCTTTGAAAAATCGCGAATTTAACAAGCTCCTTTGTGCCGCTTACGGATTTTGAAAGCTCTCTGCCTATGGCGGATTTGGAAAGGGCTTCTTTAACGCGCTTTTTGGTTTCATAATACTTTGTGGAGGAGCGCATTTGAGATAAATAAGACGCGACCGCTCCCGAATTTTTCGATATCGACATTTCGTTGTCGTTTAAAATTACAATAAAATTTCTTTTTAATTTGCTTGCGTTGTTTAATCCCTCGTAAGCCTCGCCGCCCGTCAGCGCGCCGTCTCCGATAACCGACACCACATGATGCTCGTCGCCCTTTATTTCCATGGCCTTTGCTATGCCCAAGGCGGCCGAGATAGAGGTGCTGGCATGACCCGCTATAAAAGCGTCGTGTATCGATTCATCGGGTCTGGGGAATCCCGAAATGCCGTTTTCACTGCGCAGGCTGCAAAATTCATTATATCTGCCCGTTATGATTTTGTGGGCGTAAGCCTGATGTCCCACATCGAATATTATCTTATCCTCGGGTGTGGAAAAAACGCTGTGCAAGGCAACACAAAGCTCCACCGCACCGAGACTTGAGGCAAGATGACCTCCCGTGCCGTAAACAACTTCTATTATATATGATCTTAACTCAGAGCATAACTGCTCTTTTTCCGCTAATGTAAGCTTTTTTATCGCATCGGAGGATATTTTTGAGGATAATATCAATCTTTTTCGCCCCTATCTTATAGTATGAAAGCGGAAAATCCGCCGCTTCAGGAAAGAAATAAATTCGTAGGGAATACCATTCCTATAATTATACCCAGCAACGCTCCGAAAATCACCTCTAAGGGAGTATGACCCAAAAACTCCTTAAGCTCCTTTGTGTCCTCGGGATCGTAATCCTCGTCTTCGTCCATTTTTTCCTCGATCTTATCCAGTACATCTTCGTCCAGCTCGTCCACTATATGTCTCAGTCGGTTGATCTGTTTAGCGTGTATGCCCGCCGCGCGTCTCACTCCGGTAGCGTCATACATCGTAATAATTGCAAGCATCATGGCAAGGCCAAAGGTAGCCGAGGTTATGCCCTCCATGCGGTAAATGGTTATAACCAAGGCGCACACCGTTGAAGAATGTGAGGACGGCATGCCGCCCGAGCCGAACAAACGCTCCAGCTTAAAGGTTTTATATTTTGCCGCGTACAATACGGCCTTGATAAGCTGTGCCACCGCCCAGCTTACCATTGAAACCAATACCGCTACATTTATATATTCATTCACTGTTGTGACCGATCCTTCCCCAGTAATTTGTATAACCGAAATAATATTTTATTTATTTACTTATTTCTTTTTAATAGATTTACCGTAAGCTCTTTTAAAAACTCACTGTCCGAAAAATCGCCTATTACCGCCAATGCTTCATCTGAAAGCTTTTTTGCCTTTTCCCTTGCTTTATCCGTTCCCACAAGGCTTACATATGTTTCCTTGTTGTTTTCCTTATCGCTTCCTACGGGCTTGCCAAGGATCTCGGAATTGCCGCAAACGTCCAATATATCGTCTGTTATTTGAAAGGCCAGGCCCACCTTTTCTCCGTATTCATAGGCCTTTTGTATCACGCTGTCATCAGCTCCGGCCGAGAGACAGCCCATACATGCGCTTGCCTGCAAAAGCCGCGAGGTTTTCAGCTTATACATTTCCAAAAGGTTCTCCTCGCCGATGCTTTCACCCTCAAATTGAGTATCGATCTGCTGTCCGCCCGTCATGCCCATATGACCCGAATATTCCGCCAACAATCTTACCATTTTTACCGTATTTTCGGGAGAGACCCCGTATTTAACGCTGTCGGTCAGCACCTCAAAGGGATACAGCTCCAGCGCGTCTCCCGCAAGCAGCGCGGTAGCCTCGTCAAATGCCCTGTGACAGCTTTTTCTTCCTCTGCGCATATCGTCGTTATCCATACACGGCAAATCATCGTGTATCAAAGAAAAGGTGTGTATCATTTCGATAGCGCATGCGGCGGGCAAGGCGGCTTCAACGCTTCCCCCGCAAAGCGACGCAAACTCCAGCGTCAAAATAGGGCGAATACGCTTTCCTCCCGCCATAAGGCTGTATTTCATAGCTTCAAAAAGCCTGTCCTGTTTCTTGGACTCGAATGTAAAATATTCCTCTAATTTATTATCCACAACATTTTTATAATATATAAGCTTTTCGTTGTATGTCATTGTTCTATTTTCTCCAATGCCAGCTTTGCTTCTTCAATGCTTTTATTGCATATTTCGGTAAGCTTGTTTGCCTCCGCATAAAGCTCAACCGCGTTTTTTAAGGTAATATCGGGATTTTCCATAAGCTCGGAAATTTCGTTGAGCCTTTTTAACGCTTCCTCAAAGGTCATAGCGCAGTAATTCCTTTCATATTGTTACAAACGTTTTCTTATTGGCGGCGATCGCTTACCGCGACCGCTTCAAATTCGCCGTCCGACATCTTTACGGTAAAGGTATCTCCTTTTTTGATCTCCGCCGCCGCACTCACAACAGCACCGTCCTTATAAACGACAGAATAGCCTCTCTCCAAAGTTTTCAAAGGATTAAACGCGTCTATAAGCTCGGCAGTATTTTTAAGCTGTGATTCCTTGGCTGCTATGAGCGAGGAAAAGTCTTTTCTTATAGCGGCAAAGGTTTTGTTGTAGCTTGCCTCGTTTGCTTCAATGCGCGCTTTGGGATTTAAGCGCGAGATCAGAAGAGAGGCTGCGTTTACCTTTGTCCGCATATCGTTGATCTTAGCCTTAGCCTTTTCGCCTATCCTGTTTCTCAGCGCGAGAATGCCGCCGTATATCTCCTGTATATCGGGAACCGCTATCTCGGCGGCGGCACTCGGAGTGGGTGCTCTCATATCCGCCACAAAATCGCCTATGGTAAAATCTATCTCATGCCCCACCGCCGAAATGGTGGGTATTTTACTGTTATAAACCGCTCTCGCCACTATCTCGGCGTTAAAAGCGGACAGATCCTCCGCCGAGCCGCCGCCCCGTCCGAAGATGATAAGGTCGCAGCCGCTGTTCTGCGCTTTCCCGATGCCCTCCGCAATGGAAACAGGCGCGCCCTCTCCCTGAACAAGCACGGGAACAAGCTTCAAAGTAACAAAAGGGTATCTTCTTGAAAGGACGTTGATTATATCCTGCAAAGCCGCCCCCGTTTCGGAGGTGACAACACATATTGACTTGGGAAGTGTGGGCAAGGGACGCTTTTGCTCAAACAAGCCCTCGCTTAAAAGCTTAGCCTTAAGCTGCTCAAAGGACAGCGCGTCCTCTCCTATTCCCTCGTCCCGATCTATACCCGTTGCGTAAAGCTGACAAGCCCCGTCCCGCTCGTAAACCTGAACCGAACCCGACACCACCGCGTTCATTCCGTTTTCGGGATATATCTTGAGCCTTTCAGCGTAGCTTTTGAACATGACCGCTTTTATGGACGAATTGCCCTCTTTTAAGGTAAAATACATATGCCCCGAAGGAAAATGCTCCTTAAAATTCGAGATCTCGCCCTTTACGGAAACGCTCCGTAATTTTTCATCGCCTTTAACAAGCCCGGCAAGCCGTCTGTTTATCTGCGAAACGGTTACAACAACATTCATTCCGATTTTTCCGTATCCTTGAAATATGAATTTAAAACTCCGTTGATAAAAACCCTGTCGTTTTTTTCGGCGTACGCCTTTGAAATTTCGATAGCCTCGTTGATAGCGACCTTAGGCGGTACTTTTTCATTTTCAAAGGTAAGCTCGTAAACCGCAATGCGCAAAATAGTTATATTCACCTTGGAAATTCTTGATGTTGACCTTGACGGGCTGTATTTTCCGATGATCTCGTCAAGCTCCTCTTTTTTTTCCCAGACCTTGTCTGCCAAAGAAATAACCGCCTTATTTGAGGGCATTTCAAAAGCCTCGTATGTACAGTCGGCAATTTCCTCGCTTGTCTGTCCCGTAAGCTCCATTTGATACAAAATTATAAAAGCCGCTTCTCTTATTTCGTGTTTTGTCATTTACGACCATACCTTTCCTCTTGATGAGCATTTAACCAACCTCGGGCTGGGCGTGCCGAGGCGATATATCGAGGCACAAATGCGACGGGTTTGAATGAACCCGTTTTTTCAAGTTCATTCAAACTTTTACTCCGTTTTTTAAAGATCAATCCTCTTTATTCAGCATTATGCCAACTACATTTACGTTTACCTTTGAAACCGTTATCCCCGTCATATTCTGTACGGCGGATTTAACGCTTGCCTGAACCGCGGAAGCCACGTTTATAGCCTTGCTTCCCTGCTCGGTAATTATGGAAAGGTCAATAACCGCCGCTTCCTTTGAAACGGAAACTCTCACGGGAGACCCCAGAAATGTACCCAAGCCTATCGGAGACTGTGAAACCATAAGCTTTCCGTCCTCGGACGCAACTCCCGTAATTTCACAGGCGGCAAGCTCGGCGATCTTAATTATAACATCATTTGAAACCTTAAGAATACCGTTGGACGCAGAAATCTTTTTATCCATTTTTTAAGATTATCCTTTCCTGTTTTAAATTAAAAAAGCGGTATAATGTTCTTATGAGGGAGTCGAAAGGTAAAATACCCTATATTAACTCACTTATAAAACATTATACCACAAAACGGAAAAATAAACAACTGTTTTATACTAATTTCCGCTCAAAGTATAGACAATTTTTGCTGTCGACCGAAATTTAGTGCTTAGGGTGTATAAAAAGTGATTTGTGTTGTGTTCATTTGTTATCTTTCATATTCTGAGTATTTTCAGTCCCTGTTGTTCGGCATAGTTTACGGTGTAGAACGTTCCGCCGCTTTTCTCCCGAAGATAGCAGATCAAATATGCGCTGCAATCTACTAAGCGGCGGTTGCGTTCAAGCATACAAGTACTTGTGTACTTTGGTGACACTTGTTTTATCTTGTCCGCCTGTTCAAGAAGCTTTTTGTAATGCTCACACTGCTCCCGACTCCATTTCATAGACTGCTCGCTCGGCGGACAAGGTAAAACCATTACCAATTTGATGTGCGGATAGTACTTTTTCAGTTTCAGAACTGTTGCCGCTGCAATCTGGTCGAATCCAAGTGCCGCCCCACTGCCAAAAAACACAACGCCTTGTTCGATCAATGTTATTATCGCTTTTTCAAGGTTTGCCCGAAGTTCGGTACAGTCCTCCGGCAGCTTGCGGTGTCCGGAAAAGCACGCCACTTTTGTTTTCTCGATCATTATATATTACCTCACTTTGCGATATATCGTATATATTATACCATACTTTTTTGATTTGTGGGATATATCCCACTCATCTTTTTGAAATTTTTGTTAATATATAATTTAGGATATATCGCAAAGAGGTGAACATACTTGAACGCAAAAGAAGCTGTGGCAATAAGAATAAATGAACTGTGCGATGAACGCGGCATTGCAGTAAATGCTCTTGCAAATAAAACAGGAGTTTCTCCCTCTACAATTTACAGTATGCTTAATGATAAAAGCCAAAATCCGGGGGTTGTTTCACTTCATAAGATTTGTTACGGTTTTGATATAACGCTTCGGGATTTTTTCAATTCTGACATATTTGATAGCATTGAACTTGATGCTGATTAATACTAATTTATAATCATCTTATAGACAAAATTTTATAGGGTCTATAAGATGATTATGAATTACACCCTAAACACTAATTTCCGATCGACAGCGAAATTTGTCTATACTATGGATCGGAAATTAGTATTAGAACCTGTTTTCACAAGACGTGTGCTTGTGAAAACAGGTTCTAACTGCATTTACCGCTTTACTTTAGCTTATAATTTCTCTCTGTCCCTTGTTCCCAAGGTATTTTTAAAGATAACAAAACCGCTTTCGTCCTCGTCAAAGGTATATTCAACCCAACTGTGCCAGCCGTCCATAAGATTACAAGGCACATAACGTCTGAACAATCCGTCCTTAACGGGAAAATATCCCTCGCCCCTGCCCTTGTACTCGGTCAGCTCCCACACTGCTTCAAGGGTATCGTCCTTATAGCTTCTTGAATATCTGACAATACCTATTTCGGGAGCAAACCAATAATGTCTTACGCCGTTGATATAGCTTTGCCAGTCGGTTCTGCTTCTTTCCTCAACGCGTATATGACGGCAGCCCTTAAACTCGCCTGCGGCGGTTTGTACCGTTTCATCGGGCAAAACCTCAAGAGAAAATTTTGTCTTCCTCTTACCGTCAACCGTCTCCTCCTGTAATTCCTTGTACTCCTCCGTCCATTCGTCCGACCATGTTTTTCCCGCAATACGGCTCAAATCTTCATAAAAATAATCATAGATGATAATAAAATATTCATCATTTATAGGATCGCGTTTCCATTCAAAGCTGTATTCGGAATAGCCATTGATAATGATTTTGCCGTCGCCAATACTTAAGCTGTAGCAGTTAAAGAAATTACGGTAGCCCTTTTCGGTATATGCAGGGTTAAATTCGGGATCGGTATCAAATATCCTGTCCATAACGTTTTTGGCAATAGAGGTGTGAAGCTTTTCCCGTTTGGTTTTTGCCAACATTTCCGCTTTTTCAAAGGACGGACGCGTGTCGGACAGCTTATTCCCACCGAAATATGTTTGTCTTATTTTACGGATATTTCCCCGCCATGTGCTTTCGTTATAGCCAAGCAGCTTGACATATTCATGGTGAGCTAAAACCGCCTTGCCTTTCCCGGTGAAAACGATCTCGTACGCATTTTCAATATCGTATATTATATCGTTTTGATTTATCAAGCCGTATTCCCAGCGATTACCCTCGGCAAAGGGAACGATCTCATCACCGCCGTTTATCGTGCATTTTAAAAGCTGCCATTCCTCCGTCTTGTTGCCGTCCACCTGCACGATCTGCTTAACAATGCCTATCTTTGGACAGAAGTAGGTTTCACAGCGGTTTAACCCCCACAATTCAACCTTAGGCGAATATACATAGCAAACGCAGTTTTCGTACCTTCCAGCGGGAGTTTCCACCGTAACGTTTTTGCTTTTACATGTAACGGTCACCCTTTTATCGGAGGAAACCATGCTTTCTCCCTCCTTAAGATTACCGTCGAAAATAACGCCGTCGCAGAAATTGCAGTAATAAAAAACAGCAATGTTGGGACAATCCGGCGATCCGAAGCTGTAACCCGGCTGTTCCTCGTAATACAGCCTGTTGTCCTTATATTGAAGCACCTCGGCGGTAGTCCCCAACAGATAGGGCATTTCACCCTCTTTGAGCTTTCTCTCCTCAATATGAACCGCGCCCAAAGCGGCGGCGTAATAAGCACAGTCCTTTGTAAGAGTCTCCAACACCTTTTTGTAGTACCCTATTCCCTTTTCAAATTGGCTGTCGCTGCACAATGCGTGAGCCAACCAAAAATAAAGATAGCCCAAAGTCTTTTTAAAGCCCTTTTGAATAAGAGCGGGAGCCTGCGTATTTTCCATGTAGTCTATCTTGTTATCGCCCTTGTATTCGTTCCACTCCTTGCTGATGATAAACTCCATAATATCTTCGTTGCGGCTTTTTTCCGCAGCTTCGCGTATACGGTTGAATACCTCCTCGTTAGCCTCCTTATCTATCCACCAATATCCTCTTACCAGAACCTCGGCGAGAGCATACTGCTTTTCGGTGCTTTCCTCCAAGCTTTCAACGTTTTTTAAAACCTGTCTGTATTCCGCTTCAAAACCCGTTTTGTCATTCTTAAGGCTCCACAGCTTAAGCTGCTCCACCTGATACATGACCTTTTGCACAAACGTAATGTTTTTGCTGTCCTCCATAACGCCGTATTCCTTTCTCAGCCTTTTGCGTCCCTCATTAAGACGCCATTTTACCGTGCCGACGGGAATATTCAGCTTTTCCGCTATCTCCTCCGCCGACAGTCCCTCAAAGTAATGCAGCTTTACGGTATCTCTGATTTTCTCCGACAGTGCCTCTACCGCTTCATGCAGTCTTTCGTCCCTCTCCCGACACAAGAAAACGTCTAAATCGAGATCATTGGACAAATCGGTGTTTTCAAGCAGCTCAAAGCTTATATCGGCTGATGTGTCGCAATAGTGACGCACCAGATTGACCGCGCAGTTTTTGGCTATGGAGCACACCCATGAACCGAATTTCTCCCTGTCTCTCAGGCTGTTCAGCCTTACCCACGCGCACACAAAGGCGTCCTGCGAAGCGTCCTCCGCNGAAAANTGGTTTTTNGTGACCTTANAGGCNGTNCCCTTTACCTTTTTTTCGTAACGGATAACCAGCTCTTCAAAGGCTTGGTTATTGCCCAGCAAGGTCAGCTCAACCAAAAAATCGTCNTTTTTGTCATTAAAACCGTTCATCTGCATTTTCTTTCCTTTCCTTTTGAAGCTTCAACTATAAGACGCAAAAAAATTGAAAAAGGTTGGGTTTTTGAAAAAAATTAAAAAATAAAAAACACGCCCGATATTTTAATTAACAGCAGGCGTGTTTTTTGTGCAGAAAATTATTTCAAAAGCTTTTTCAGATACTTACCCGTATAAGACCTCTTATTTTTCGCGACCTCCTCAGGAGTACCCTCGGCGATAACATACCCTCCGTTATCTCCTCCCTCGGGACCCAAGTCTATAATATGGTCGGCGGTCTTTATAACGTCTAAATTATGCTCGATAACCACTACCGTATTTCCGCCGTCGGTAAGCTTCTGCAAGATCTCGATAAGCTTCGCCACGTCATGGGTGTGAAGTCCCGTTGTCGGCTCGTCCAGTATATATATTGTCTTGCCCGTGGCGCGCTTGGAAAGCTCGGTGGCAAGCTTTACTCTCTGCGCCTCGCCGCCCGAAAGGGTAGTTGCGGGCTGTCCTATCTTAACATAGCCGAGACCAACATCATACAGGGTTTGCAGCTTCCTCTGAAGCTTCGGGATACTTGAGAAAAACTCAAGCCCCTCTTCAACGGTCATTTCAAGAACGTCATAAATGCTCTTGCCTTTATACTTTACNTCCAAGGTCTCCCTGTTGTAGCGTTTTCCGCCGCAGACCTCGCAGGGTACGTAAATATCGGGCAAAAAGTGCATCTCGATCTTTATAATACCGTCGCCCTCGCATGCCTCGCAGCGTCCGCCCTTGACGTTAAAGCTGAATCTTCCGCTTGTGTAGCCCTTTGCCTTTGCGTCGGCGGTGGAAGCGTACAGATCGCGTATATCGTTGAACAGCCCCGTATANGTAGCGGGATTTGAACGGGGCGTTCTTCCTATGGGGGACTGGTCGATATTTATGACCTTGTCAAGCTCCTCGACGCCTGTCATCTTCTCGAATTTACCCGCCCTTACCTTTGCGCGGTTAAGCTTTGCCACAAGGTACTTGTACAGTATTTCGTTCACAAAGGAGCTTTTTCCGCTTCCCGAAACTCCCGTAACACAGGTAAACACGCCAAGGGGAATTTTTATATCGATATTCTTTAAATTGTTCTCCTGCGCGCCGTACACGGTAAGGTAGCGTTCGCCGCACTCTCTGCGCTCCTTGGGAACGGGAATNACCAACGCTCCCGAAAGATACTGTCCCGTTATGGAACGCTCGCTTTTTATAATATCCTCAACGGTACCCGCGGCAACCACCTCGCCGCCGTGAATACCCGCCTCGGGGCCTATATCCACCAGATAATCCGCCGCTCTCATGGTGTCCTCGTCATGCTCCACCACAATAACGGTATTTCCCAGATCGCGAAGATTTTTAAGCGTTGAGATAAGTCGGTCGTTATCTCTTTGATGCAAGCCTATGCTGGGTTCGTCAAGAATATACAAAACCCCCATAAGAGAGCTTCCTATCTGGGTAGCAAGCCGTATACGCTGGCTTTCGCCGCCCGAAAGCGTTCCCGAGGAGCGGGAAAGCTTAAGGTAATCCAGTCCAACGCTTTGAAGAAAGCCCAGTCTCGAGTTTATTTCCTTTAATATCTGCTCGGCTATCATATTGTCCCTTTTTGACAGCTCTAAGCTTTTTACAAATTCTATCGCGCCGGTAATGCTTAAGTTGCTGAACTCGTTTATGTTTTTCCCGCCCACCGTTACGGACAAAGCTTCCTTTTTAAGTCTTTGTCCGTGACATTCGGGGCATTCTATTTCCGACATATAATCGGAAATTTCGTCCTTCATATACTGGCTGTTGGTTTCGCGGTAACGGCGTTCGAGGTTGTTTACTATTCCCTCAAAATCCGTCATATGCCCTTTTCCGCCCTCCCAAGGACGCTGTACGGGAAATTTTTCCCCGTTGGTGCCGTACAGTATGATATTTATCGCGATTTCCGGCAAGTCCTTAACGGGAGTGTCAACGGAAAAGCCGTAATGCTTCGCCAATCCGTCAAAATACATTTTCGCCATGCTGCCCTCGTTGTATACCCAGCCGCTGGCTTTGATGGCGTTTTCCTTTATGGATAATTCCCTGTTGGGTATTATAAGATTTTCGTCTATACTCATGTAAAAGCCCAATCCAGAGCAGCGGTGACAAGCACCAAAGGGGTTGTTAAAGCTGAACATTCTTGGATTCAGATCCTCAACGCTTACCCCGTGTTCGGGACAAGCGTAGTTCTGCGAAAAATGCAGCTCCTCCTGCCCCACAACGTCAACAAAAACAAGTCCTCCCGAAAGCTTTCCCGACGTTTCGATGCTTTCGGTAAGTCTTGACTTTATCGTGTCCTTTATGACAAGGCGGTCTATTACCGCTTCGATATTGTGCTTTTTGTTCTTTTCAAGCTTGACCTGCTCGGAAAGGTCGTACATTATGCCGTCTATCCTTACATGTATAAAGCCCTGTTTTCTTAAATTGTCCAGCTCCTTAGCGTATTCGCCCTTTCTTCCGCGAACAATAGGAGCCATGACCTGTATTTTCGTACCCGCTTCAAGCTCCATTATCCTGTCGGCGATCTGATCCACCGTCTGCTGCTTTATTTCCCTGCCGCATACGGGACAGTGAGGTATGCCTATTCTCGCGTACAAAAGCCTTAAATAGTCATATATTTCCGTTACCGTACCCACGGTGGAGCGGGGATTTTTTGACGTGGTCTTCTGATCTATGGATATAGCGGGAGACAAGCCCTCTATGCTTTCCACATCGGGCTTTTCCATTTGCCCCAAAAACATTCTCGCATAGGAGGAAAGGCTTTCTATATACCTTCTCTGACCGTCCGCGTAAATTGTATCGAAGGCAAGAGAGGATTTTCCCGAGCCGGATAAGCCCGTCATTACAATAAGCTTGTCCCTTGGCAATTCAAGGCTGATATTTTTAAGATTATGTTCCTTTGCTCCCTTAATGATAATTTTATTGTTAGCTGCCATTTTTATTTTTCCTTCAGTTCTGTGATTTTATCTCTGAAATAAGCTGCCTGTTCAAAATCAAGCACCTTTGCCGCCTCACGCATAAGAGAGGTGTACTGCTTGATAAGATTTTGTTTTTCTTCTCTTGAAAGCTGCTTTTTGTTTTTTCCTTTCTTATCCGACTTAGCGGATATTTCTATAACGTCGCGCACTTCCTTTACTATTGTTTTAGGCACTATTCCGTGCTCTTGGTTATATCTTGTCTGTATCTCCCTGCGGCGGTTGGTCTCGCTGATAGCCGTTTCCATTGAATTGGTCACCTGATCGGCGTACATTATAACCATACCGTCGGCGTTTCTGGCGGCACGTCCTATGGTCTGCACCAATGAGGTCTCGCTGCGCAAAAAGCCCTCCTTGTCCGCGTCCAAAATTGCCACTAAGGATACCTCGGGCAAGTCAAGGCCCTCACGAAGCAGGTTTATGCCGATAAGTACGTCAAATTCGCCTAATCTCAAGCCGCGTATTATTTCCATGCGCTCTATGGTATCTATATCATGGTGCATATAGCGAACCTTAAGCCCCATTTTCTCAAAGTACTTCGTCAGGTCCTCCGCCATTTTCTTGGTAAGGGTCGTTACCAGAACGCGCTCCTTGCGCTCGATTCGTATATTTATCTCCGAAAGCAGATCCTCGATCTGTCCTTCAACGGGTCTTACGGAAATTACAGGGTCCAAAAGTCCCGTAGGTCTTATAAGCTGTTCCACTACTCTTACAGCATGCTCCTTTTCAAACGGACCCGGAGTGGCGGAAACATATATTACCTGATTCAGCTTTGAATAAAACTCGTCGAAATTCATCGGACGGTTATCATAGGCGGAGGGCAGACGGAAGCCGTATTCCACAAGATTTTTCTTTCTTGCCGCGTCTCCGCCGTACATTCCCCGTACCTGCGGAATGGTTACGTGACTTTCGTCGATAAGCACAAGAAAATCCTTCGGAAAGTGATCGATAAGGGTCAGGGGCGTGCTTCCCTTAGGTCTTCCCGAAAGTACTCTCGAATAGTTTTCTATTCCCTTGCAGGTGCCTATTTCCCGCAGCATTTCAAGGTCGTAGGTGGTTCTCTGAGCGATCCTCTGCGCCTCGATAAGCTTGTGATTATTTGTGAAAAACTCGACCTGCTCTTCCATTTCCTCACGAATCTCGTCAAGGGCTTTGTCAAGTCTTGCCCTATCCACGATATAGTGGCTTGCGGGAAAGATCGCGGCATGAACAAGCTCTCTTTTAACGTTTCCCGTAACCACCTCTATTTCGGTTATCCTGTCGATCTCGTCGCCGAAAAATTCAACTCTTAGTGCCGTTTCGGAGGGATTTCCCGCGGGAAATATCTCAACAACGTCTCCCCTTACCCGAAACTTGTTTCGTATAAAATTAACGTCGTTTCTTTCGTACTGTATTTCCACCAGTCTTTTTATTAACTCGTCCCTGCCTACCTCCGTTCCCTTTCTTATGGAAATAACGTTGGCGCGGTAATCCTCGGGACTTCCCAAGGAATATATACAAGATACGCTGGCTACGATTATAACGTCCCTGCGCTCCGCCAAGGCAAATGTAGCGGAGTGCCTTAAACGGTCAATATCATCGTTTATCGCGCTGTCCTTTTCGATATAAGCGTCTGTTGACGGGATATAAGCCTCGGGCTGATAGTAGTCGTAATAGCTTACAAAGTATTCCACCGCGTTGTTGGGGAAAAACTCCCTCAGCTCGCTGCAAAGCTGCGCCGCCAGGGTCTTGTTGTGAGCCAGCACCAAGGTGGGACGGTTTACCTTTGCGATGATATTGGCCATTGTAAAGGTCTTGCCCGAGCCTGTTACGCCCATAAGCACCTGTTCCTTGTCGCCGTTCAGCACTCCCGCCGCAAGCTCTTCGATAGCGGCNGGCTGATCCCCTGTGGGGCTGTACTGCGACCGTAAATCAAATTTGTCCATAATTATCTTTCCAAACTCTGTCCGCAAGTATATTTTCGTGCATACTTGTGGCACCGTATTTTCCAACTATAATATGGTCGATAAGCTCTATTCCGAGACCCTCCAGCACCTCCGCCAANCCCGCCGTCGCGCTTATGTCGTTTCTTGACGCCTGAGACGAGCCNTTTGGGTGATTATGCGCCAAGGCGATGCGGTCGCAGTTATGCTTAAGAGCAAATTCAACGATCTTTCTCGCGGAAATATTGACCTTTCCCGGGTCTCCCTCGGAAATTATTTCATGACAGCGCACCACTAATTCATTGTCAAGGGCGATAGCGTAAAGAACCTCATTCTTNCAGCCCAAAAACAAGTTGTTGCAGTAGTCGCACAAGAAAGACTGACCCGTAACTCTTTTCTTTACCTCGTCGTCCTCTGCGGCAAAGGAAGAAATAAGGTATCTTTTTGACGCCATTTGAAAGAATTTCAGCAGCGACGCCGCGTTTTCTCCTATTCCCTTTACCTTTACCAGCTCGTCGTAATCTGCTTCAAGCACCTTGGCAAAGGTACCGCCGAAGGTGTCAAGCAAAAGATGCGCGGTATCGTTGGTNTCNTTTTTGGGAACGGCNTAAAACAGCAGTGCTTCCAGCAGCTGAACATCGGTAAAGCTGTCAACGCCGAATCTTAAGAATCTTTCCTTTACCCTTTGGCGGTGTCCTTCGTGAATATTGGTCTTATTTTCTGCCATGAAAAAGCAACCACCCTTTCAGCACGATGTTGTCATTTACATCAATCCTTAAAAACCGCACCCGTATTGGAGCTTGTAACAAGCTGCGCGTAACGCTTTAAATAGCCCTCAAGCTTTTTGGGCGGAAGTATGCCTTTTTCCCTGCGCTTTGCTATTTCCTCGTCATCAACCAGAAGCTTTATCGATCTGTTGGGTATGTCGATTTGGATCTTATCCCCGTTTTCCACGAAGGCAATAAGACCGCCCTCGGCAGCTTCGGGAGATACGTGACCCACTGCCGCGCCTCTGCTCGCGCCGCTGAATCTGCCGTCCGTGATAAGCGCGACAGAGCCGTCAAGCCCTTTTCCCACGATAGCCGCGGTGGGAGCAAGCATTTCGGGCATTCCGGGGCCGCCCTTGGGTCCCTCGTATCTGATAACAACAACGTCGCCCGCCTGTATCTCTCCGCCCAGTATGGCGTCGACCGCCGCCTGCTCTCCGTCGAAAACCTTTGCGGTGCAGGTGGTATTCATCATTTCGGGCTTTACCGCGCCCTGCTTTACAACCGCTCCGTTTTCGGCAAGATTTCCCGTAAGAATGGCTATACCGCCGTCCCTGCGAATGGGTGAATCGTATTTGTGAACGATTATTCCGTCCGCGTCCCTCGCGGCGTTTATTCTTTCCTTCTGAGTGCCGGTTACCGTCAAAACGTCGGAATTTATCGCCCCCGCCTTGTCAAGCTCCTTAAGCACCGTCTGAATACCGCCCACAGCGTTTAAGTCCTCTATAAACACATCGCTTGCGGGGTTGAGCTTTGAAAGCTGAGGCACTTTTCTGCTTACCGCGTCAATATCCGAAAGAGAAATGTCTATCCCCGCCTCGTGAGCTATGGCCAACAGGTGCAGAACGGTATTCGAGGACGCGCCTATTGCCATATCGGTAGCGAGAGCGTTTATCATATTATTTTTTGTAAGAATGTCTTTTGCCTTTATATCCTGCTTGTAAAGCTGTACTATGCGTTCTCCGGCTTCCTTTGCTATTCTTCTTCTTGCGGAATTAACGGCGGGTTCCGTGCCGTTGTAGGGCAAAGCAAGACCGATAGCCTCGGTAAGACAGTTCATGGAGTTTGCGGTATACATTCCGGAACAGCTTCCGCAGGTGGGACAAGCGTTGTCCTCATAATCCTTTAATACGGTGCTGTCGATCTTGCCGTCCGAATATTGTCCGATAGCCTCGTATATCTCGCTGTAACCCACTCTCTTTCCCTGTACGCAGCCCGCCTTCATAGGACCGCCGCTTACAAAGATCGAGGGCAGGTTAAGTCTTGCCGCCGCCATTATCATTCCGGGAACGATCTTGTCGCAGTTGGGGATAAACACTATACCGTCCAAGGGGTGAGCGGTGAGCATGACCTCTATGCTGTCCGCTATAAGCTCTCTCGAAGCGAGAGAATAGCGCATTCCCTTATGATTCATAGCCAACCCGTCACATACGCCGATAGTGAAAAATTCAAAGGGAACTCCTCCCGCGTTTCTTATGCCGTCCTTTACGCACCGCGATATTTCATGCAAATGGCTGTGGCCGGGAACATAATCGCTGGCGGCGCAAACCACCGCGATAAACGGTCTGTCCATTTCGCTGTCGGTAACGCCCAGTGCCTTTAAAAGTGCCTTGTGGGGCGTTCTGTCAACTCCGTTTTTTATTAAATCGCTTCTCATTTTTATTGTCCTTTCCTTTGATATTTATGTTTGGTTATGACAGCACTGCCGACCATCTGATTATAACATTTCAAACATGACAACAGTATGTCATATTTAATTTTACTTATACTGCCTTCCCAAAAGTGCCGCACCTATTATGCCCGAATTATTCCCAAGCTTGCACAATACTATTTCGGTATTGTTATCACTGTTTTTGGAATAAATCTCTTTTGAGATACGTTCCTTAAGCGGATTCAGCAGATTTTCACCCTCATTGCTTACACCGCCGCCTATACAAAGTATATTTGGCTGAAAGACGTTTATTGTATTGATTATTCCGCAGGCTAAGTTTTTTATGAATTGATCTACTATTTCCTGTCCTGCCTTGTCTCCCTCCCTTGCGGCGTTAAATGCCGTTCTTCCGCTTACCTTGCCTTCTTTTTCCGCAAGCTTGACCATTAAAGAATCGGGATTTTTTTCAATGGCTCGCTTGGTGAATTTCACAAGAGCGGTAGCCGAGCAATATGTCTCAAAGCAGCCCAGACGACCGCAGGTGCACTGCTCGCCGTCAACGTTTATAACTGTATGTCCTATCTCCGCACCCGCGTAATTTGAGCCGCTGAATATCTTGCCGTCGATTATTATACCCGCGCCGAGTCCCGTGCCCAAGGTTATCACTATCGCGCTTTTCGCGCCCTTTGCCGCTCCCGCGTAGAACTCGCCCAAGGCGGCGGCGTTTGCGTCGTTTTCTATGTAAGCGGGTATTCCCAAAGCGTCCTTAACGTATTTTTGAAGCGGTACGTTTTCCCACTTCAGATTGTTGGCGTATTCCACCAAGCCGCTTTCTATATTGCATGTCCCGGGACAGCCCATTCCAACCCATTCAATATCACGCATGGAAAGCTCCGCTTCACGAACCGCCAGCTCGCCCGCAAAAACTATATCCCGCAAAACGTCCTCGTATCCTCGCGCGGAGTTGGTCTTTACCTTGCTTTTTGAAATAATATTAAAGCCCTCGTCCACTACTCCGGCCGCAATATTGGTTCCGCCGATGTCGATTCCCAGTGAATATTTCATAGTAAGCTCCGTTCTCAGTTAATGTCCGTAACTACCAATTCAGCTTTGCCGTTAAATGTATATTTGCCGTACCCTGCGGGAATGAAACAGCTTTCACCCTTTTTCAGCTTAACTCCGCCAATCTCGCCCTCTCCGCCCAGAACAAGTATTGAGTTAAAGGACTTTTCGCTTGCTTCAAGAGTGCATTTTTCCTCGGTGCAGACCTTGTTTACTCTGAAATACTCGCACTGCGAAAGAAGCTGCACGGTATAACCGTCCTTTTGCTCCAATTCGCCCATTGCTTTGGTGGGATATTTCGGAGGAGTAAGCTCAGTTACCTCCACCGCTTTTTCGATATGAAGCTGACGGGGCTTTCCGTCCGCCCCCACTCTGCCGTAATCGTAAATACGGTAGGTGGTATTGGAATTCTGCTGTATTTCCGCAATAAGTATTCCCTTTCCTATGGCGTGAAGAGTACCCGATTCGATGAAGAAAACGTCGCCCTTGTGTACGGGTACGCTGTTAGTGACCTCAAGCAGAGTATTGTCCTTTATTCTGCGTTCAAACTCTTCCTTTGAGATATTTTCCCTGAATCCGTAAAGCAGCTCCGCGCCCTCGTCGCAGTCCACGATATACCACATTTCAGTTTTTCCGTACTCTCCCTCAACACGCAGAGCGTATTCGTTGTTTGGATGTACCTGCACCGAAAGGTTATCCTTAGCGTCGATCAGCTTTATCAGAATAGGAAAATACTCAAATTTTTTGCAGTTTTCACCAAGCACGCTCTTTCCCTGCGCCTCAATGTATTCGGAAAGGGTTTTACCCTCAAGATCGCCGTTTGCAATAACGCTTTCGCCGTCCTTATGACAGGAAAGCTCCCAGCTTTCGGCTATTTTATCCGCGTCGGAGACCTTACCGTACTCCTCACGCAGTCTGTTTCCGCCCCAGATATAATCCTTGCAGGGTGCGGTAAGCTTCATAGGATAAAGATTCATGATAAATGTACCGTTCCTTTCCTTATAAAAATGTATTTTTTAAGTTCCATGGTTACATAAAAAATCTTGAAATAAGTATACCATAATAAAAATAAAATGTAAATTCACTTTGCGAATTTTTTTATAATTCTTATATCGTCGCCGCAGAAAAAAAGATTTTCCATTGTAAGCAGCCTTGACACGATTCTGCCGCCGTATCTGTTTTGCAGCTCCGACAATGTAAAGTTGGTGTTTGCCACAATGGGCTTTCCCATGTTCATTCTTGTATTTAAAAGATCGTAAAGCACCGACAGATAAAACTTTGACTCAAATTCCGCGCCCAGATCGTCTATAATAAGCAAATCGCAGTCTTGAAGCAGCTGCATTGTGTCTGTGTCTATTGATTTATCAAAATGCTCCTTTTCAACCTTGCGGAATAAATCGGGGGCAGAGCCGTAAATAACGCTGTAACCCTTTTTTATGATCTCGTTTCCCACCGCGAGTGAAAGGTGAGTCTTACCCAGACCCGTGCCGCCGTTCATTAAAATTCCGTTTACGGGAAGATGAAAATTCTCCGTATATTGCCTGCAAAACGAAAAAACCTCGTTCATTATCTCTCTGATCGTCTTATCGCCGTTTTTTTCCGCTTTATTCGGGTAATAGCTTAAATCAAACGTATCAAAGGAACAAAGATTAAGCGCGGAGGACGCGTTTAGTTCAAGACACTGAAATTTTTCCACATCGCTCATAAAGCAGGTGCAGCGTTTGCCGTTCAATATTCCCGTGTCTTTGCATTTTTCACAGCTGTAAATCGGATCGAGAAAGCTTTCCTTAAAGCCTCCCTTGACAAGCAACGCTTTGATCTCCCTTTGAACCGACATATTTTCCTTTGCTATATCCTGAACGGCGGCTTTGGGATCGCCTTTCGAGACCAAAACCGACGCTAACCTTGCTCCGCCTGCCGAAAGCTGCCGCCTTAATTCTTTTATCTTAGGTATCTTTTCCTCCGCCAAAGCAATATTGGCCCGCTGCAATTCGCTGTTTCGGTTTTTCCTTTCATTCAGCTCATTTTCAGCCATTACATAGTATTTCTGCAAATAACTCATGGATTGTCCCCGCTCTTTTTATTTTTTTCCGCAATAAGCCGCTCTATATCGTTTATATCAAAAGAAGCGTTTTCTCCCTTTTCCGCTTTTTCCGCCGCTTTCGGCTTTTTATCCGCTTCAAGCTGTTCTTTCTTTTTTATCCCCTTGCCGTACCAGTCGGTTAAAATCCTGTTCATATACTTAAACGCCAATTTTCCCGTTTGGTTTAGGGTAATCTGATAGGCCTCGCTTATCATTTCGTCCTCAAAGCCGAAATCGTTTACCCACTTGTTGATAAAATCCTTTTGTTCTTTTGAAAAAGCGGAATTGATCTCAAACATTGTTTTGAATCTACCAACCGCCGAATTAAGTCTTTTAAGCTCCTCAACTCTGTTTTCCGCCCGTTCAATTGTGGTTATTCCGGATTCCACCCATTCAAGCGCGATATTGCGCATGTACGCCGGAGTGTTTTTGTTTACGGAAAAGCAGTAATCCACAAGTATAAGCGCGGCTTCAACAGGCAGACAGGCGTCCTCCAAAATTATCATAAGGGTGTTTTGCTCGTTATGCTTAAGGGGTCTGCCGTACAGTGCCTCGCAGTGCTTAAAGAGATAGTCGGCTTTATCGCTGCCCCGCACCGCTTTTGCTATTTCCACGGGAGGAAAATCGGGAGTACGTGTCAATTCTATCCTTTTAACAACGCTTTCGGGCTTGACCTCGGGAGCAGCGTTAACGGAAGACAAGCCCATATCCGCTCTTGCAGTCTCCTTATCCTGAACGGGAATCAGCTCGCCCGTTTCATCGGCTGTAAATAAGCCGCGCTGCTTCCAAAAGACTATCCCGTCCTCCGCCTGTTCGGGGGACAAGGACAATTCACTTGCGATCGTCTCATCATTAAACGCTTCTCCGCTGTGTCTCAGCAAATAAAGCAGTATTTTAAGCTCTTGCTCTCCCGCAAGCTTTATGTATTTATCCACAACAATATTCGGAACGCAGAAAATATTGTTCCACACTCCCAAGTTAATTTTATAATTCATTTTTATTCCTATCTTTGTGTATTGACATTTTCGAGCTAATACAATTCTTAAAGCTTATTCCAATTATATCACAAAGGAAAAAATACGTCAACTTGTTAATAATTTTTCATTAAAAAGGCTGCCGCATAACCTTGCAGCAGCCGTGTTTAATTAAAAAGCATTGTTTTACTTTATGATCTTTCCGATGCCTCTCGCCTGACTTTTTTTGCGTATTTCGGGCTCAGAACCGCCCCTGTCGGTAAATATGCGTTCTTCATCGTCCGTTTCCTCGGGAAGCTCGGGATTGCGCATACCTCTCGACTCATAGTAAGGATTAACGATATATTTCTGAATCACGGGATAGCAATTGAAGGCGTACAGGAACATGAGCCATGAAAAAGGCAAAAACGGCAGAACCATCGTTGAAAACGGGAAAAATAAAACTATAAGTACTATAAATATTATCGATACCAAAAAATTGATAATATTCACCTTTATTCCCATTACCGTAAGTAAAAGCGAATTTTTTATTATCTTGCCGAGGGGAAGAGTAAGGCTCACTATCTCAAGATAAATATAAAAATGCGCCATAAATACGTAAACCGCAATAGCGGTAGACACCAAAACCAAAGCAAAGTTACCCGCGGAAGGATCTGTCTCAAGTGTCTGAATATAGAAGGCCGCACCGTAAAGGAAAACCGTAAAAAACAGCACGTCAAAAATCCCCATAGCCAAAGCCTGTCGGAAATTATTCTTAAACGCCTTTTTAAATTCGTCAAACAAAAAAATGGGCTTTTCCAATGTAAATTTGCGCATAAGCTGCATTGTCGCCGCGGTCGTTGGTCCGAAAAGCACAAATACGGGCAGAGCAAGCAGTAAAAAGTAACTGTTGCCCGTTTCTCCCAACAGCATAAACGCGGCTAAAACAAAAGCAATACCGCTGAAAAAAAAGTATATCAAATTAACCGTAAAAAGCTTCCAGAATTTAGACGCAAACTGCTCCCAAAATTTAAAAAAAGGCTTTTTCTTCGGTCCGTTTTTTGCAACGCCTTTTCCGGAGTTGTTGTAGTTATAAAAAAGTCCCAATTATATCCTACCTTCCGCATAGTAAATAATGCAATGTTTGTACCAAATTATTATACAACTTTTTTGGACAAATTGCAATAGCGGCAAGTGATAATAAGCTGAAAATTTGTAGGATTGATACTATTAACCATTTTGACTTTGTTTTTTCCTGTGTCAAAATGGTTATTAGTATGAGATAAAAGCTTTTGCCGTAATCATAAAAAGACAGCCGCCTTTACAAAAAGCCGCTGCCTTTATTAAGTAGATTATTTTATCTCAAACAAACCATAAACATTTTCCGGACCCATCTCACTTGATACGCTCAAAACAACTTGGTATTTTCCCGCCTCCAAATCTTTCCAATAAGTATAAACAGGTGCTTTAAATGTATGACTTTCGCCCGGTGCAAGTATCATCGCAATATCGATAACGGCAAAGTCCTCCGTGGGCGGCATCTCTTCCCAGCCGCTTTCGGTATATTTCTCAACCGTAAAGCCCAAGCCGTAATAATATTCATATTCCGTTTCGTTTGTTATTGTAAATTCCAAGGGCGATTCGGGATCGTCTTCGGCCGTATCGTCAAGAACCATTATGACCTTGCCCCTCCAAGCGGCGGGAGGAACGGTAACAATAGGCTCCGGCTCCGTTGTGCTTTCGGACGGCTTTGTTTGCGTGTACTCATCAATGTAATCCGCCACGCTCTGAACGTCTGCAAGGTAACGGTTGGTTACGCTGACCATAAGATCATTAAGCTTTTCAACCCGATAATCCCCTATCGTCGGCTCGATATGACCGCCTACGCTTACTCCGCTGTCATCGGTAAGAAACAGATAAGTTCCTCCCGTTTTTAAAGCAAAATCGCGCATAAGAAATTCCGTTTCCTTATCCCCTCCGCTTGCAAGTACGGGAATTAAGCGTATACCCTTTGCGGCGGCCTGAGCGGTAAGCTCGTTCATTTGAGCTACCGCGGTGCTGTCATCGCTGTGGGGCGGTGCGTCAAGGATAATAAACAAAAGCTTTGTGGAGCTTTCCTCCCAGCTTAGCTTATTTATCGCGGTGTCCAAAGCCGCGTTGACCTTTTCGGGATAATCTCCGCCGCCATAGGCTTCCTGAGCGTTAAGATCGCGTATTGCCTGGGAAATATTGTCCGTGAAATCAAAATCGCGTACCACGTAGTCGTCGCCGTCGTCGCGGTAAAAATTAACGCTGAGCCTTACGGGAATATTGCCGTTATCCTTAGACACTCTGTCTATAACATTTTCAAGCTCCTTTTGCAGATAAGAAAGCTCGTCTGACATAGAACCGGTAGTATCTACAACAAGTGCCATATCCAGGGATTTTGACGTATCGCGGGCTTCGGGTGCGTCCAGCAGAAAGCTTACCGCGTCATCTTCGGAAGAAATGCTCATCTCTCCACCGAAATCGCTTTTTACGGTAAGGTCACCTTTTGACAACTCTGAGGCACTGTAAAACAAATAAGCCTTACCCTCGTTGTCCGTTTTCGCCTGCCATAAAATTTCACCGTTGCTGTTTGAAAGGGTCAAAGCCGAATTTTCAACGGGTCTGCCGTTTTGGGAAACCGTTACAAAGGTTCGCGCGCAGTAGCTCCTGTCCCAAGCTCTGCGGTAGCTTTCCCAGCCCGTGTCCTCTTTTTGAAACAGATCACGCCAGAAGCTGTAATGATCATTGTCGATCCATTCCCCCGCGGTAAGAGTACCTGCTGCCTCGGGTATATCGTTCCACTTATATACGCCTTCTTCCGGCCATGCGTAATCATCCATTGGAGCCTCTGCAATGTAATCCGCATCTGCATAATCCTCGGCAGCATGATCAAACTTTTCCGCAGCCGCCGGTGAAACGGTTTTGTCCGGCTCTGCCGCCATGCCGCCCTCTGCACCCGCGTCAACATCCGCCGCTATTCCTCCCACCGCTTCTTCACCCGCCGGTGGTGCGCCGAAACCCTCCGCCGCCGTTACGCCGCCTTTTGTGCCGCTTGAAAACGATCCGTCAAAGCCGTTTGTGGCGGCACCGCCCGAAAGAGACTCGCTCTGCGAGCAGGCAGTCAAGGAAACTGCCAAAATAATTGCCGTAAGAGTTAATAAAGTCTTTTTCATAATATTTGCCCTCCTATCGTAAATGCTGAATATAACAGAATATATTTGTGTTTTATACTATTTTCATGATCGCAAAATTTTAGCGGATAAGATAATCTGAAAATAATGCTTTGGGTATAATTTCAACTTATACTAATCTCTGTTTTGACAGTAGACAAAACAGAACAGGGTCTACTGTCAAAACAGAGTTACACCCTAAGCACTAATATCGGTTTAAAAAGCCATTTTATCCACTTTTTAAACAGATATTAGTATTAAATGGGTTAGAACCTTGTTTAAATTGAGATCAGATTAAAACGCGTTCAATTATAAAACGAAATAAAACGTTAAATTGTCCTGAAAAAATATTTTATTGTTAAATTCGCACAAAACATACGCGAATTTTTTACCGCAATTTGCATATTTTTCCAAAATTAAAAAAATCTGCAAAAAAGTCTTGATTTTTTCTGAGAAATGGCTAAAATAGTATTTAGCACTCAAAGGCTTAGAGTGCTAAAAAGAAGAACAAAATTTTTTAAGGAGGCATATATATGAACATTAAACCGTTGGCTGACAGAGTTGTTATAAAGATGCTGGAAGCCGAAGAAACCACAAAGGGCGGAATTATCCTCACAAGCTCCGCACAGGAAAAACCTCAGGTAGCGGAAATAGTTGCGGTTGGCCCCGGCGGCGTTGTAGACGGCGAAAAGGTTGAAATGGAAGTTAAAGTAGGCGATAAGGTGCTTATCAGCAAGTATGCGGGAACAGAGGTAAAGGTTGACGGCGTTGAATATACTATCCTCCGTCAAAGCGAAGTTCTGGCTATCGTAGAATAAAAGAAAATATGAAAGGAACCGAATAACATGGCTAAACAGATCATATACGGCGAAGACGCAAGAAAGGCACTTTTAAGCGGTATCGACCAGCTTGCCGATACTGTTAAGATCACATTGGGCCCCAAGGGCAGAAACGTAGTGCTTGACAAGAAGTACGGCGCACCTCTTATTACAAACGACGGCGTTACCATTGCAAAGGAGATCGAGCTTGACGATCCCTTTGAAAATATGGGCGCGCAGCTTGTAAAGGAGGTTTCCACCAAGACCAACGACGCGGCGGGCGACGGCACTACTACCGCTACTCTTCTCGCGCAGGCACTTATCCGCGAGGGTATGAAAAACATTGCCGCGGGCGCAAATCCCATGGTAGTTAAAAAGGGTATTGCGGAAGCGGTCGATGTTACCGTTGAAGAGATCAAGAAAAATTCCCAGAAGGTCAAGGACAGCGCGGATATTGCAAGAGTTGCAACCGTGTCCAGCGGCGACGAGGTTGTAGGAAAGCTTGTTGCTGACGCAATGGAAAAGGTTACGGCGGACGGAGTTATCACCGTAGAAGAAAGCAAGACCGCGGAAACAAACTGCGAGGTTGTTGAAGGAATGCAGTTTGACAGAGGTTACATCAGCCCTTATATGGCGACCGATATGGAAAAAATGGTTGCCGAGCTTGACGAGCCTTATATCCTTATTACAGATAAGAAAATTTCCAATATTCAGGAGCTTCTCCCCCTGCTGGAGCAGGTTGTACAGGCAGGAAGAAAGCTGCTTATCATCGCCGAGGATATTGAAGGCGAAGCACTCTCCACCATTATCCTCAACAAGCTTCGCGGTACATTCGTATGCGTAGCCGTTAAAGCTCCCGGCTTCGGCGACAGACGCAAGGAAATGCTTCAGGATATAGCTATTCTTACAGGCGGTCAGGTTGTTACCTCTGATCTCGGAATCGAGCTTAAGGACGCAACCGTTGATATGCTCGGTACCGCAAAGCAGGTTAAGGTAGGCAAGGAGAATACAACTATCGTTGACGGCGCAGGTACAAGCGAAGCTATCAAGGAAAGGATCGCGCAGATCAGAGCGGCTATCGAAACAACTACCAGCGAATTTGACAAGGAAAAGCTTCAGGAAAGACTTGCAAAGCTTTCCGGCGGTGTTGCCGTTATCAAGGTCGGCGCGGCTACCGAGGTTGAAATGAAGGAAAAGAAGCTCCGCATCGAGGACGCTCTTGCAGCTACAAAGGCTGCCGTTGAGGAAGGTATCGTTGCAGGCGGCGGCACAGCTCTTATCAACGCTATGCCCGCTGTTGAAAAGCTTATCGGAACGCTTGAGGGCGACGAAAAGACAGGTGCAAGAATCGTTCTTCGCGCGCTTGAAGAGCCTGTTCGTCAGATCGCACTTAACGCAGGTCTTGAAGGCAGCGTAATTATTGACAGCATCAGAAGAAACGGTACTGTCGGCTACGGCTTTGACGCGGCTAAGGAAGAATACGTTGACATGGTTACCGCAGGTATCGTTGATCCCGCTAAGGTAACACGCTCCGCTATTCAGAACGCCGCTTCCGTTGCGGCAATGGTTCTCACCACCGAAAGCCTTGTTGCCGATAAGAAAGAGCCTGTTGCTCCCGCTCCCGCCGGCGGAATGGACGGCGGCATGGGCGGTATGTACTAAGCCGAAATTTAAAAACACAAAATATATAAAAAAATCCCGCATTATCCGTTACAGTGATAATGCGGGATTTTTTTCGCATAGTGTTGATACATATTGGGCCTACTAAGCAGTTTTGACAGCAAATTTTACTTATTGCCTCCGAAAAGACCGCCTATCTTATCCTTGATATTGTCAACATTGACCTTTGCCTTTACTCCGTCGATAATATTATTGATAACGTCATCGGGAAGATCAACGCCCAACACGTCCTCTACCGCCTTGATAGGCTCCTTTTGAAATTTTTCGGCAAAGCTCTTGTCGCTTTTGACCTTGTTTACTACCTCGTCAATTTTTGCTTTAATGTCCATTTTAAAACTGTCCTTTCTTTAAAAACGTTTACGCTTTATAAAGTGATTTATACCAATCTCCGATTTCAACATAAATGGAGAACAGCACCTTAAGTATTTTTGTCTACCTGATGAAACTGCTTAAGATTACCGATTTTTTCGTTTCTCTCTTCAAGCACCTTTTCAACCTCGCTCCAATCAAGTCCCTGATTGGCGGCAAGCACCATAACATGATAAATCAGATCGTTTATCTCGTTCATAAGCTCCTCATTGTTTCCGTTTTTGGCGGCAATGACCGTTTCGGTAGCTTCCTCCCCTACCTTTTTGCAGATCTTGTCAACACCCTTATCGAAAAGATAAGCGGTGTAGCTGTTTTCCTGCGCGATCCCCTTTTTGTAATCGGCTTTGCGCTGTTTTATTACCTCAAAAATTTCCTGATAAATTGTCATTATTATTTTTCCTTTCCTGTAATCAGAACATGTTCTCTCAGTCGTTTACATTGTACATTTCATTAAAGAAGCAGCTGTAACTGCCGGTATGGCAGGCGACGCCCGTCTGCTCAACATTTAAAAGCAAGGTATCATTGTCACAGTCGCCGTAAACGGAAACAACCCTTTGCAGATGTCCGCTGGTCGCTCCCTTATTCCAAAGCTCCTGCCTTGATCTGCTCCAATACCAAGTATACCCCGTTTCAAGTGTCTTTTTAAGGCTTTCCCTGTTCATATAAGCCAGCATAAGCACCGTTTTTGTATTTATGTCAAAGGCTATCGCGGGAATAAGGCCGCTTTTTTCAAAGTATCTGTCTAAATTATTTATGTCGATTTTTATTTTGCCCATTTTATTCTCCTATTTTGTTGATCATTTGTTTTATTTTTTTGGAAAAATTATCAAATTCACCGATATTTTTATCGTACGGAACATGTACAAAGCACATTTTCGTATTCAAGGAATGTGATTTAATATAATCCAAGCCCCAATAATAAATATTGTTGCAGTAGGATGTGCCCGCGTTATCCGAACGCTTTGCGAAAAGTCCGATCTCTCCGCAGGCCGTCAAAGCGGCATCAATGTCAAAATCCGTAACGTATTTAACGCCGCTTTTGTCCTTTGCCGTGCTTTCAAAATGTATTTTATCCTTAATTACGGGACGCTGTCCGAAGGATAAAATTAAGCTGTATGTATTTTTATTCAAACGATCGATAAGCTGTTCAACCGATTTTTCCTTATGGTTTTCCAAAATCAGCTTATCATAGCCTTGAAGTCCCTTTATCAGTCTTTCGGACGAGGTATCTTTAAAAGCGGTCAGAAGTATCATTCGTCAACAACTCCTACCTGCCATTTATCCTCATAAACGATTTTCCCCACATAATCGGAAAAAACAATATCATAAGGCACATTGTATTTATCAAGCAGACCCGTCAAAACCTCCGCTTTTTCACTCATTTCTTCGTAAGCCTCCGTTTTGAACCAAGTGACCGCACCCTGCGGATTATCGTTGTTATCTCCGTAAAAAGGCGGCTCGGGCAAATGCTCCAAAAACCATTTGTGAGTTTCCTCGTATAAGTCCGAATCCTCCTTGCTGTATATTCCGTCACGTATCCTGCGCCAGTTCAGGACGAAAACGCCTACTGGCTTGCCTGTTCTGTAAGCAAGCTCTCTGCCTTGGATACGCATGTATTTAGGTAGTCGCATACTGTTTTATCTCCTGAAAAATTGTTACATTTCGTCCAATATCCGCTTAACAGCTCTTAAAAAAGGTTCCATATCCGTTTTTCTCATGCAATGCGCACTCCCTCCTGAAGAATATGACGATAAAATTCCGTATCTTTATTTACTTCACGAAACTCGAACGCGTCAACCTTCTTTTTTGTCAGCTCGCGCAGTTCTTCACCAAACGCAAAAATATCTTTTGCCCGAAACTCATCACCGCCAACAACAATAACATCAATGTCCGAATCCTCGTCGGCATCTTCTCTCGCGTAAGAGCCGAATAATATGGCATATTTTGCGTGATATTTGCTCACCAAGCTTTTAATCAGCTTCTCTATTTCCTGCCTTGATAGCTTCATACTCATATCTCCATACAATTATATATTTTATATTATTTACGGTCGCATAATAAAAATGACTTCCGCCCAATAAATGATGTATAATTGTTATCCTATCACTCCGTAAAATACCGTCCGTTCATCGCATTGATCGGAACATGAAGAAATTTCATATCAAGCCGGTAGCCAAAATATTCCGAAGAGTCCTCGTCTTGTCTTACCGAATAAGCGTATATATTGACAGTAGAGCCGTCATCGCTCCACCACTCCGAGGGGATAAGGTTCAGATCGTCGTTTTCTTCACCGTTAAGGTATTCCCGCCAGTTTTCGCCCACAAGCATTTCCATTGTCATCAATTCTAAAGTGTCCGCATCGAAATTCGCGCGGGGCCTCTCTCCCGCTGCGACAGAACACAGACGAACGGAGTAGTAGTTTTCATTTGTGTCAAGGGATATGCCGGTATAAGTCGAATGCCAATCGGGATCGCTTGTTCTGAAAGAATCCCATGCGCGATGCTGAAGCTCATACCAAAATTCGTCTTCCGCTTTGACCTCTTCATCGGTATGGTATGCAGAACCTGTGATCCTTTGGTAAGTATCGCCGTCCTCAATGACGTAAGCTGTTTCCCATTCCGCATAAGGGTATTCGTAAAGACGGCGTATATTCTTTTCCGTGATAAGCTCCGTCATATCCCGGTACTGAGTGACTATACTCTGACGGTTAGCGTCGGAATAGCATAAAAGCGGCGCACAGGCAAAGTACAGATTATCGGGTTCAAGTATGATCCCGTTAATGGTAAACAGGCGCGGCTCGCCCAAAATACCCGAAAAATCCAGTTTTTGCCCGGGATCGGAATAAGCAAGAAGCTCTTGGTTGATCCAATTTTCAATGCTTTGGTTAACTTCGGGCATAAAGTCCTCGCCCTCGTAAAACAGGTCGGAAAAACGCTCGATTTTCTTACCCGCAAACAAATCGTAGTTAAGCGTTTCGGCGTGATAATACGCATCAATTTCACCGTACATCGGATCGTAATCAACATCATGATCGAAATAGCCCAGTACAAGCGACAAATACCCGTTGCGGCAGGTTATATCGAGCTTTATCCCCTTGATAGTGTCCTCGTCCTTATATTTGGGATCGTAAAGCTGCTTCAGATCGTCCATTGCGGTGCGAATATCGGCGTTGATCCGCGATTGAAGCTCCTCGTCATTTAAAAAGGTTAACTCGTAATATCCGTCGACACAGCGGTATCCCTCATCCCAAAGGTAAAGCGCGGAATATTCCCGCGAGGGCGTAAAATCGACGGGCTTCTGCTCGCCTGTTCCCTTTGCCTCATAAGGAAGATATTTTTCGGGTACCTCCATGCCGTTAACGGGAAGATAGCCGCTTTCAAGGACATAACTCTGTCCCTCGTCGGAAATGACCTTTTCGGTAAATTCCCGTGCGCTTTCGGGGGATTTATCCGTGTAAATAATATATGTACAGCTGAGAAGCGGATAGCTTTCGTCCGCCATTGTGGCCTTGGAGGGAGCTACGCCGTCAACCGAAATAAATTTCACCTTGTTGGCGTTGGCGTACATCTGCGCGGCATAAGAATAGACCGAGTAGCCGATAGCTCCCGCCGAGTTATCGTAAACCGCTATCGCGTCCATTAACGACATCATCATACCCTGAACCAGCTCTGTTCTGGGCGGCAGCAGCGGAGTATCGCCCATGAAAACGGTCATGTAATTCTGACTGCCCGAATCCGTGTTGCGCTGATAAGGCAAAATCGGTTCGTCATTGCCGCCTACCTCCGACCAGTTGGTGATCTCGCCGCTGTAAATTTTGCGGAGCTGCTCGCTTGTAAGGGAATCCACGGGGTTTTCCTCGTTGACAACAAACACAAAGCCCTCTCTTGCAACAGGCTCCATAAACAAAGTTACGCCCGCCTCGTCGGCCATCTTTTGCTGCTCCTCGGAAATGGGGACGGAAAAGATAAGATCAACCTCGCCGTTTATCAGCCGCTTGAAGGAATCGTGAGTGGTGGTGTGAGAGACTAGTTCTTTTGCCTCTTTATAGGAAATTCCCAAAAAGCCGCTTTTTAAACCTATTTCCAAAGGAGTGGCCGAGGTAGAACCGT
Source organism: Oscillospiraceae bacterium (assembly GCA_014799365.1). Classification (GTDB taxonomy): domain Bacteria; phylum Bacillota; class Clostridia; order Oscillospirales; family Ruminococcaceae; genus Ruminiclostridium_E. The sequence continues at coordinate 25,245 of JAAVIF010000034.1, read as the reverse complement.
CCATTCGGGGCAGATCCGCTATGTCCGTTTCATTAGAGGATTCCGAAACAGCGGTTGTTTCTGCTGTGGTGATCTCCGTGTCGGCGGTGCTTGCAGTCATTTCCGTGTCGGAAATGGCGGTGGCGTCTGTTGCAGAGGTTTCCGTAATGTTTTCGGGACTGCCGCAGGAGCAAAGAAGAAGTGCGGCGCACAGCAGTGCTGTAAACTTATTATGTTTTTTCATTTTATATCATTCCTCCACTTATAGATAAATTAAAATCCGAAATACCCGCAAAATGCAATTTATCAGCCAAAATGCCCTTCCGCTTTCAAAATCTCCAGTACTCTCGCCTCACGCTCAAGCATATTTCGATCTTTCGTACCGTGATCCGTATTCCTGTTGACAAAAACAGCTCTGTCGGGCTTCACATACTCCAGCGTGAATTTTTCATCGGATTCGTAGTCGTCTAAATTTTGCGGTTCTATACGTTCCTCAACATCACACAGATAGTAAAAATTATCCTGAATAAAATGATCCGTATCGGGGTATTCACTTTTCTGTATGCGGTGTACATAACCGAATTCCCTTACCGATTCGGGAATGACGATCAGCCCCGCTTCCTCGCGCGTCTCTCTTATTACCGCTTCCTCTTTGCTCTCGCCTTTCTCTATCCCGCCGCCGGGAAATTTATAGTAATCGTATTTTAGGCTGTGAACCATAGCGACCTTGCCGTTTTTAATATTGATACAGCGAGCCGAATGGCGAACAAACGCAGTTCCGTTTATATCATAGTCCTTTGTGTCTATTTCAAATAATAATCGCATTTTTCCTGTCCTCACAAATCAAAAATATATAAGTCCGATTTTGATAATTCTTTTCTGATTAACCTTAAAAGCCGTTCTTTTTCATTATCTGAAATCCATTCCGTCAATCTTCCCGCGGCCACCGGAAGAATCCATTGCTTAAAATCATTGTCCGAAATTCCGCTTAAGCGCATATATTCTCTGATATAAATTTTTCCTATATATCTTTCAAAAAAATGAGCCAATTTTTTAACTGCCCAATTTGCATGCTGAAGCTCTCCGTATTGAAGCAGAAGCCAAGAACGTGCAACATCGGCATTCGGACTCCCCGTACATGCTGTCATCCAATCTATAATAACGGGATCATTGCTTTGCATTATAATATTTCCCGGGTGAAAATCAAAATGGAGAAGCGCGTCTCCGTCGGGGAGCTTTTGTAAATAGCTTTTTATTCTGCCTTTTTCTTCTTCGTTTAATATCGAAACATCGTTTATTTCACTGCTCAGCTTACTTTTAACGGAAAATTTCAATTCCGATTCGGTGTTATGTAATTCATAATGAACACGCGCCAATAGCTTTGAATACCGTTTAACATTACATAAATTCTTAAGCATATTTTTTATCATATCGGTTCCGATGATTTTTTCATAAATAATTCCGTATCTTCCCCTATATTTAATCATTTCATATGCCTTAGGCACATTATTAAGTTTTAATTGAATACGTTTAACCTTCTCATATTCCGCTATGATCGGTTCAATAGGCAAATTTTCTCTGAATAATTTAAGGATTTTATTATCATCATACAGATACACTTCCGCCGTATTACCTTGAGAAATCAGTTTAAATTCTGTATTATTGTCAATCTCCTCTGTTTTTTCCAATGACATAACTAATTCTCCTTTAAAGAGATTTGTTTATTTAAATTATGCGGTAAATTTAATAATAACATCTGTTTTGACAGTAGATTTTGTCCGCTGTCAAAACAGATCCGAATGTGTTCCTGTTGCAATAGCCGTAAGTGTCAGCACATCATCATGAAGCTGATACATAAGCAGCCAATCCGATTCAATATGACCTCTCTGAAATCCTTCAAATTTCCCGTTAATTGATGATCCTACAGTTAACAGGTAATTTTGTACCCGCTGCAAGAAGTTTGAGAACATATGTTAATTTTGATATATCCTTTCCTCTTTTCATAATAAGCTTTACATCTTTTTTCATTTTACTTGTAAATTCTATTTTATACAAAGCTTAATCCTCCAGCATTGCGTTTACAGCATCTTCGGCGTTATCGTACGGACCGTAAAGATTCATTCTGTTTCTGCTGTCGTATATTGCCTGCTGCATTTCTTTTGACAGTGAATTGTGCTTTACTTCAAAGGGCAGACTGTTATGCTCCAAAGCGGCGGTCAAAAAAATTCTTATATCCGTTGAAGTATCAAAACCAAGGCTTGCGAAAAGTTCATCTGCCTGTGATTTAAGTTCATCATTAAGTCTGATTTGTAAATTTGCCATAGCATTTTATTGATTCTTACTTATATTATATTGCAGTTACATTGATATGTCAATATATTTTGATTAAATTTGTAATTATATCATCATTCTACAACTAACACCTTACCGCGATCCCCCGCCTTTTCAAATCCTCCTTGACCTCTCCCACCGTGATCTCTCTAAAATGAAACAGCGAAGCCGCCAACGCCGCGGAAGCCTTTGTTTCCTCCAGCACATCCGAAAAATCCGACAGCTTGCCCGCTCCACCGCTGGCAATTACGGGAATATTCACCTTGCCGCAAACGTAATCAAGCATTTCCTTGTCAAAGCCCGCGCGAGTGCCGTCCGCGTCCATGGAGTTCAGACATATCTCTCCCGCTCCGCGCCGCTCTATTTCTTCCGCCCACTTGCCAAGCTCGATTTTCATATCCACTCTGCCGCCGTTTTTATACACGGTGTAGCCGCCTTTGCCGTCGCGCCTTGCGTCGATGCCCACAACAACGCACTGGCTTCCGAATATTTTTGCCGCTTCGTTTATCAGATCGGGATTGTTCAGTGCCTGTGAATTGATCGAGACCTTGTCCGCGCCGGCTCTCAGCGTATCGCGGAAATCGTCCGTCGTAGCTATCCCGCCGCCAACGCAAAGAGGTACAAACACACGCTTTGCCGTTTCTCGCACAACGTCGAGTATTAACCCTCTCCCCTCCGCCGAAGCGGTAATGTCGTAAAAAACAAGCTCGTCCGCACCCTGACGGTTGTACTCCTCGGCGTATTCCACAGGGTCGCCCACCTCTTTTATTCCCTCAAAATTAACTCCCTTGACTACCTTTCCGTTTCTCACGTCAAGACAGGGTATTATCCTTTTTGCAAGCATTTTTGTTTTACCTTTCCGATTTATTGATTTTTTGCCGCTTCAATTGCTTCTCTCAAATCCAGCGTACCGCTGTAAAGCGATTTTCCGCAAATTGCGCCGTACAAGCCCATTTTTTTGCAGGCTTTAATATCCTCAATGTTATGTACTCCGCCGCTTGCCGTTATTCCGCACTTGTCCCCCGCCGCGTTTTTAAGAGCCGTAAGCTGTTCAATATTAACTCCCGACAAAGTGCCGTCCTTAGATATATCGGTAAAGATAATATTTTTAACTCCCGCCTTTATCATCTCCAAGGAAAGGTCTATATAGTTAACCTGTGAGTCCTCCAACCAGCCCTCCGCCGCAACAATTCCGTTTTTGGCGTCAATTCCCACCGATATTTTATCGCCGTATTCCTTAACGGCGTCAACCACTATCTGCGGATTTTTTAACGCCACGGAGCCTAAAATAACTCTTGCTATTCCTCTTGACACATAGTATTCAACGGTATCAAGACTGCGAATACCGCCGCCAACCTCAACCTTTAACCCCGTATTTTTTGCCACATCAAGGTAAATTTCGCCGTTTACGGGCTTACCCTCCTTTGCGCCGTCCAAGTCCACCATATGAATCCAGCTTGCACCCGCATTTTCAAAGCTTTTTGCCGTTTCCATATAGCTGTCCGCAACCTTGTGAACAGTGGCAAAATCGCCCTTTAAAAGCCTTACGCAATTTCCGTCCTTGATATCTATCGCAGGTAAAATTATCATGTCTAAATGCTCCTTTGTTTTTATTCAAGCACTATAGCTTACATTCCAATTGGCAGTCATAGGGTTCTTTTTCAACGTGCTCTTTGTTATAAACTTCTGCTTCAACACACCCCATTTTTTTGTAAAAGGCTTGGCTTTCAACGGCGGAGTGCGACGATATATACAGCTTTTCCGCGCCTTTTTTCTTTGCCCAAGCCTTAGCCTCATTAAAAAGCACCGTCCCCATGCCGTTTCCTCTCATATCCTCCGATATATGAATACTTGACAGATCCATATATCTCTGCTTGCCTCCGAATATATCGGCTTCGACCGAAACAAAACCTTTTAAAGACCCGTTGTAAAACGCGCCGTATACAAAGCCGCCCGTTTCCACCGTATGCTTTAAGCAGGAAACCAATATTTTGTAATCCTCTTCGCTCCAGTCATCAATAAAGGGATCATTTTTAATGACCCACTTGTCGTTTTCTTTTCTCCAACATTTTTCAACTCTTTGATGTCGGTTAAAATCTTTAAACAGTTCCCGACATATTTCATTTAAGGATATATTTCTGTACCCAACCATATGTAACCGCTCCTTAGCTTTAATCAGCCGTACAAATCATTTACAGTATCGGCTTATCCTTGCTTTTGACTAACTTTTCCCATGAAGATATATTTAATNCANCNTTTTTGGTTTGATNNGTCTGTATTTCAAGCTTGTATTCTTCATCGGCNGTTATATTTNTTAATTCTATNNGAAAGTTTCCGCTTTCATCNTATGTGCCGCTCCATACAGCTTCATTATNTGAATCGTAAACATATACCGAAACGCTTCCCTCATTGATTTCAAGCTCTGCGTCCAATGTTATTTTATCATGAGNNTNGTTAAANTAAATTGTTTTTTCCTCCTGNGAATCATANGGAGTNNTTGTATTGAAAGAAAAAACAAGATTTGTGCTTTTANCNGCGCAGCCCGNAAAAAGCAGTGCGNNAATNANCACAAAAA
>JAAVIF010000034.1:0-20355 GCA_014799365.1 Oscillospiraceae bacterium | reverse complement strand
CCGTANNTTANTTTTTTCATAANAANGTNTTCCCTTTNATAAATTATAANNCNGCAAAATTTCTTAAAATNCTCANACCTATATNCCCGCTTTTTTCNGGGTGAAACTGCGCGCCGTAAACNGTNCCGTTTCCCACCAAAGCNGGCACCTTTCCGCCGTAATCCGCATAAGCGTAAACATCNTCTTNAGCNCAGTCNGCGGCATAGGAGTGAACAAAATATACATATTTTNCCTCTTGAATACCCTTTAAAAGGGGACAAGCCCTGTTATACTCCAACGCGTTCCAGCCCATTTGCGGAACGGACAGTTCTCCCTCGGGCTTCATCAGCTTAACTGNCCCCTTTATAAGCCCCAGCCCGTCAAATTCGCCGAATTCANAGCTTTTTTCAAACAAAAGCTGCATACCGAGACAAATACCCAAAAACGGCTTTTTTGCCGCTTCCGACTTTACAATGTCCACAAGACCCGATTTATTCAGCTTATCCATAGCGTCGCCGAACGCACCCACTCCCGGCAGAATAATTCTGTCGGCGTTAATGATCTCCTCCTTGTCCGAGGTGACCTTATTTTCAAGCTTAAGATAATTTAAAGCGTTCTGCACGCTGAATAAATTTCCCGCGCCGTAATCTATTATAGCTATCATAATAATTTTTCCTTAAAAATTTTAATATGCTCCATNATATGTCCGATATTGCCCTCNCCCGCATACTCGTTCATATCAAAGAAATTATGCTCAAAATCGCTCCAGAACAAGGTGTTTTCATCACCGCACACCGTTACCTCGCAGTTTAATCTGCCTACAAAAACTTCAACATAGCAGTTGTCCAAATAGTAGGTAAAGTCCATAAGGTGAGTAAGCTTTATCTGCTCCCTCTTTATCCCCGTTTCCTCAAAAAGCTCACGGTAAGCCGCGTTTTCGGAGCTTTCGCCCTTTTCTATCTTTCCGCCCACCATATTGTAAAGACCAAGATAAGGNTCTTTCAGCCTTTTGCACATCAGCATTTTGTCGCAGTTATTATTAAATACCGCCACCAAATTATACCCCTGCACTAAATGACCCCCTTTGAGGACAAAACCTCTCCGCTTCCGTTAAGCCGCACAGCCTGCTTTAACGAATAAGCAAGGGCTTTAAACAGAGCCTCGGTTATATGATGATCGTTTTTGCCGTATTCCGCTCTTAAATGCAGGGTGACCCCCGCGTTGACCGAAAAGGCTCTCATAAATTCCTCGGTAAGACAGGTTTCGTAATCGCCGATCTTTTCATTGGCGAACTCCGCGTTAAACACAAGAAAAGGCCTTTTGCTTATGTCAAGCGCGCAAAAGCCCAACGCCTCGTCCATAGGGATAAAAGCCGAGCCGAAGCGCATTACCGACTGCTCGCCCAAAGCCAGCCCAAAGGCTTGTCCGAGACAAATNCCCACGTCCTCGACGCTGTGATGTCCGTCAACGTTCAGATCGCCCTTGCAGGCTATATTAAGGTCAAAACCGCCGTGTACAGTCAAAGCGGTAAGCATATGGTCAAAAAATCCGATACCCGTGTTTATGTCCGCTTTTCCCGTTCCGTCAAGGTTTAAAGATACAGTGATGTCGGTTTCTTTGGTGGTTCTGATGATTCGCGCTTCTCTGCTCATTTGTTATCCCTCGCTTTAAATTAAATTTTGTCGGTGAATTATCATATTTTCTTGCCGTTACCAAGAAGGATATTTTTGGTATTCATTTCTATTTCACAATTTACAGCTGTGTTACTGCGGAAAACATTTCAAAGCAGTCACCACCGCCTTATTTTCCTCGCTCGTTCCCGCAGTTATCCTGAGATAGTCTCCCATAAAACGCACCGCAACAGACTTTGAAAGCAGATACTCAAACACTTCCTTAGCCTTGCCCGTCTTTATAAACACAAAGTTTGTAACGGAAGGATAGATCACATCGGCAAAGGAAAGATCAGCCTCGGTCAAAGCGTCGTAAAGCTCCTTTTTTGCTTTTCTGCAAGCTTCGATGCGCCTGTTCATCTCGTCCTTGTCCCTGAGATAGTATTCCGCCGTCTGCTGGGTCAGTGAATTAACATTATAGGGCGACTTAGCCGCGCGAAGCTTTTCGGTGATAACGGCGTTTGAAACCGCAAAGCCGAGCCTTAACCCCGCCATTCCCAACGCCTTTGAGCAGGTGCGGAGCACAATAAGATTGTCGTATTCGGCGGTATTTTTCAAAAGACTGTTTTCCTCGCCCCAAAAGTCCATATACGCCTCGTCGAGAATAACCAAAGCGTTTACCGACTTGATAAGCTTTATAACATCTTCCCTTTCAAGCCCCAAAGAAGTGGGGTTGCAGGGATTGGAAAACAAGACCGCCTTAATGCCGTAATTATTGATCTTTTCGATCACCTTACCGACATTTACAGTTAAATCCCGCTCCTTAGCCAACGTCTCAACATCAAGCTCATACAGACTTGAATAAAAAGCGTACATTGAAAAATCGGGAGTAAGGCACAACACCTTATCGCCTTTCTGTAAAAAACAGGCCGTAATAATGCTGATTATTTCGTCCGAGCCGTTACCCGCCGTTACCAGGTCGGGATCTATCCCGTAAAGCCCGCTGTACGCCTCCGTCAGCTTTTTTGCGTAAGGGTCGGGATAGCGGTTTACCGAGATACCCTTGACCGCGTTTTTTAAGCTTTCGTAATCGGTATCTATAAAGCTTTCGTTAGCGTCAAGACGTATTTTGTAATCGCCCTGTATAGGGTCGTATGGAGTCAGATTTATAAGCTTTTCCGTTAATTTGTACATAAAATATTTGCCTTTCTTACCTACAGATATCCTCGGCGCGAACCCTTATGGAATTGGCGTGAGCGGTGAGGCGTTCTCTCTCCGCTACCAGTATAATATCGTCCGCCGCTTCGTTAAGAGCCTGCTCTGTATAATAAATATAGCTTGATTTTTTAATAAAGCTGTCAACGGAAAGCGGCGAGAAAAATCTTGCAGTGCCGCTTGTGGGAAGAACGTGATTGGGTCCCGCGTAATAGTCGCCGAGAGGTTCGGGAGCATACTGTCCCAAAAACAGCGAACCCACGTTGTCAAGCTTTCCTATATATTCAAGAGGATTTTCCGCCATTACTTCAAGATGCTCGGGCGCGAGACGGTTTGCAATATCGCACGCCTGCATCATATCGTTTGCTATAATCACCGCGCCGTAATTGTCAAGGGAATAATCGATTATTTCCTTTCTTGAAAGCTCCTTGGACTGTCTTTCTATTTCCTTTATCGTATCGTCCGCCACCTGTTCTGAAGTGGTTATCAAAATCGCGCTTGCCAGCTTGTCATGCTCCGCCTGTGACATAAGGTCCGCAGCAGCATACTTGGGATTTGCTGTCTTATCCGCAATAACAAGTATTTCGCTGGGTCCCGCTATCATATCTATATCAACGATGCCGTAAAGCATTTTTTTAGCGGTCGCCACAAAAATATTTCCCGGTCCGACTATTTTGGACACCTTGGGTATCTCCTCCGTGCCGTAAGCCAATGCCGCCACCGCCTGCGCTCCGCCGCACATAAATATCCTGTCTACCCCGCAAAGTGCCGCCGCAAGCAAAATATCCTTATTGGGCGTACCGTCCTTAAGAGGCGGCGTAACCATGATTATCTCTTTTACTCCAGCGATTTTGGCCGGTATTGCGTTCATCAGCACCGAAGAGGGATAAGCCGCCGTACCGCCGGGTACGTACAGACCCACTCTGTCAAGCCCTCTCACTCTCTGCCCCAAGATCGAGCCGTCCTCGTTTGTTATCATATAGCCGTTTTGCTTTTGTCTTTGATGAAAATCGGTAATATTTTGAACACAGTTCAAAAGTGCGTCCACCAATTTTGGGTCGGACTCGGTAAGGGTGTCGTTTATTACCTCCTGCGGCACCTCGTAATATGTACAGTCGGGGCAATCAAATTTTGCCGTATATCTTTTGACCGCCTCATCGCCGTTTGCCTTTACGTCGGCAATAATTTCTCCTACGGTTTCCTCAACCTTTTTGTTGGTCTCACTGCTTCTTTTTTCGACCTCTTTTAAAAATTCTATCTCACTGCCGTCAGCATAAATTTTTCTTATCATTTTATTTCCGTTCCTTTCCTGTTAAAAATATTCGCGCGCAGCCGATGATTCAATCCTGCTTTTTCAGTTTATTTTCAATCAAGCCCACAAGGTGATCTATCCGTTCTTTTTTCAGCTTCATGCTTACGGTATTTACAATAAGCCTTGCCGAAACCGGCGCAACGTCCTCGTATACCTCCAGCCCGTTTTCCTTTAGCGTGGTTCCCGTCTCCACTATATCCACAATACCGTCCGCCAGTCCCAAAAGCGGCGCAAGCTCCACCGAGCCTTCGATCTTGACTATATCAACGTCCATTCCCTTGCTTTCAAAAAAGGCTCTTGTAACGTTGGTATACTTTGAAGCAACGGTTTTAACACCGTAGCCCTTATAAAAATCATCGCCCTTTTTTCCCGCAAGAGCAAATTTGCACCGACCGAAGCCCAGATCAACAAGCTCAAAATACTTGCCGCCGTGCTCCATGATAGTGTCCTTGCCCACAACGCCCAGATCGCAGACGCCGTGTTCAACATAGGTGATAACGTCCGCCGCCTTGGCCAAAACCACCTCTATATTTTCATCGCTGATAGGAAGTATAAGCTTTCTTCCCTTATCCCTGACCTTTGTTACATCAAAGCCCATATCCTCAAAAAGCTTAACGGTATCTTTTTCAAGTCTGCCCTTTGTAAGAGCGATCCTTATTACATCACTCATTTATGAGAAAATCCTTTCAATATATTAAAGCTTTATCTGCTCAACACCGCCGTCCTTATTTACAACGTGGACGGCCTTTATCCCTTTTTTGCGGGCAAACTCCTTTGCCTCCTCCAAGCTTCCGTTCAGCGAATTTTCCGCTTTGATGCCGCTTTTGGTCAAGCTTCTGCAATGGACAAAGCCCTGCTCCGCCGCGTCGGCTTCCGCGTAAACCAAAATCTCCGACGGTGTTACCAAAGCGTTTTGATTTTTTTTCAGCAGTGCTTTCGCCACCGCNTTGATATTTACCGCAAACCCAGTAGCGGGGTGAGACAGCCCGAAATCGCCTATCAGCGCGTCGTAGCGGCCTCCCGACAAAACAGGCATGCCGTAGCCGTGTATGTACCCGCGGAAAAGCAGNCCCGTGTAATAATTCGCCTTGTTTACCAAGCCGAAATCCANCGTAATTTTATCCTTAAAGCCCAGCGCGCATAAATATTTGTAAGCCTGTTTAATATCGTCAAGCACAGCCGTAAGTCTTGCGTCTGTGAAAAGCTTATCCGCCTTGCCGAAAACCTCCTCGCCGCCAAACAGCTTGGGCAGCTCATACAAGGTTTTTACTTCATCGGTCTGACCGTATTTTTCCAAAGCGATCTTAAGCTCGGGCAGGTTCTTGTTTTCGATATACTCCCGTATCTGCTCCGTTTCCTCTTCGTCGTCGGTGATTTTGGAGATAAGGATTTTAAAAAACGCGCCGTCCCCTATTTCAAAACGAAAATCCTCCGTTTCAAAGGTCTTGATAGCCTCCGCCGCAAGGTTCAGTGCCTCCATGTCGGCCTTTTTGGTATCGCCCCCGATTATCTCAACGCCGCTTTGGGTTATTTCATCGTCCCTGCCGCTGTCCTTGGGATTTATCCTGAAAATATTCTGATTGTAAAACAGCTTTAACGGATAAGTCTCGTCCTTGAGCCTTGTTGCCGCAAGTCTCGCTATCGGCATTGTGGAATCGGGACGAAGCACCATAAGTCTGCCCTTTGCGTCGGAAAGCTTATACATGCTCTCTTGGGCAAAATAACGGGATTTAAGCATAAAAACGTCGTAAAATTCTATCCCCGGAGTAATGACCTCCGAATAACCGTAATCCTTGAACAATTTCTGTAGCTTATCCTCGGCTGTTCTTCTCGCGACGCTTTCGTCAAACAGCAGGTCTCTTGTACCCTCGGGGGTGATCAGATCGTATTTTCTCATATTTTACCGTAACTTTCTTCTTTTTTCACTTTAGCGTAGTAACATAATACCATATCATCTTAAAAAAGTCAAGCAAGACATCAAAGCTTTGTGAATTATACCGATTTTTTTCAACATTATGAATTGTATTTTAAAAAAACGTCATCTGCGCCGACTTGTCCAACCCCTCAAACACATTCATATCCTCCAGCTTCTGCATCACCGTCTTGTTGATTCCGCTTTCAACCTGGATATCCTCAATACTTACAAAATTGTTGTTATTTATAGTATCCTTCAAGCTCCTTGCCGCGTTTTCACCGCAGCCGTCAATGGCAAGCAGCGGCAGCCGTAAATCTCCGTTTTCAATAACATATTTTGTGGCGTCGCTTTTCAGATAATGAACGGGCAGGAAGTTGATACCTCTGTTCATCATTTCGTAAATAAGCAGATACGCTTCCACCATTGACTGCTCCTTCGCGCTTGCGTCGGGATTGGACTGTATTTGCTGTATACGGCTCTTGACCGCGCTTTTGCCGCCCATAACCGTTTTAATTTCAATGTTTTCGGTGTGCTTCGTAAGGATAGCGGCGTAAAACTCGGAGGGCTTGTTTATCTTGAACCAGCCAAGCTTTACCGCACCCGTAACGTAAGCGGCCGCGTGAGCCTTAGGGAACATGTATTTTATCTTTTTGCAGCTTTCCACGTACCAGTCGGGAACGTTGTTTTCCTTAAAGGCGTCATATATAGTATCGTCAAACAGTTTTTTCGCGTTTCCCTTACGGGTTATCTCCATTATTTTAAAGGCAAGCCCCGGTTCAACGCCCTTGTGCATAAGATAAACCATTATGTTGTCACGGGTACCTATTACCTCGGAAATGGTACAGGTGCCGTTGGCTATAAGGTCCTTTGCGTTTCCTACATAAACGTCTGTGCCGTGTGAAAGTCCCGATATCTGCAAAAGGTCGGAAAACAGCTTCGGCTGTGAATCCTTAAGCATTTGTATGGTAAAGTTTGTACCGAATTCCGGCAAGCCGTAAGTACCCAAGGGCAGGAGAGCCGGGTCCTCCTCTTGGAATTTAAGTGCCTTTGTGGAGGTAAACAAGCTCAGTACGTCCTTGTCCGAGGTGGGGACGTCGGCTATTTTCATTCCCGTGGTATCTTCAAGATGCTTGTAAAGAGTAGGCACATCGTGTCCAAGCTCGTCAAGCTTTAAGATAGTGTCGTGCAAGGCGTGGAAGTCAAAGTGAGTGGTGATAACTCCCTTGGTGGCGTCGTCCGCAGGTCTTTGAACAGGCGAAAAATCATATATTTCATACGCGTCGGGAACAACTACCATTCCGCCCGGGTGCTGAGAGGTGGTGCGCTTTACGCCCGTAAAGCCCAAAGCAAGACGCGACATTTCGGCGTTGTTTATAACAAGTCCCCGCTCCGCCGCGTATTTTTTTACAAAGCCGAAAGCGGTTTTTTCCTGAATAGCCGAGATAGTTCCCGCTTTAAACACATGATCCTTACCGAATAATTCCTCGGTGTATCTGTGAGACTGCGCCTGATACTCGCCGCTGAAATTAAGGTCAATATCGGGAGCTTTGTCGCCCTTAAATCCGAGGAAGGTCTCAAAAGGAATATCATGCCCGTCACATTCCATAGGCGTACCGCATACGGGGCAGTTTTTGGGCGGAAGGTCATAGCCCGACTGCACCGAGCCGTCGGTTATAAATTCNTTATGACGGCATTTGCCGCATCTGTAATGGGGCGGCAAGGGATTTACCTCCGAAATACCCGACATGGTAGCAACCAAGGAAGAGCCTACCGAACCTCTTGAGCCTACTGCGTAACCGCACTCATTGGACTTATGCACTAACTTTTGCGCGATCATATAAAGCACGGAGAAGCCGTACTTTATAATAGCGTCAAGCTCTTTATTTAGTCGGTTTTTAACCGTATCGGGAAGCTCGTCGCCGTAAAGCTCATGAGCTTTATTCCAGCAAAGGTCCTGCAGCTCCTGCTCCGCGCCTTCGATAAAGGGAGTATACGTGCCTTTGGGAATAGGTCTTATATCCTCCNCCATATCCGCGATCTTATTGGTATTGGTGACAACTACCTCAAAAGCCTTTTCTTCGCCCAGATAAGCAAATTCCTCAAGCATTTCTTCGGTGGTGCGCAAGTACAGCGGAGCCTGAAANCCCGCGTCGTTATATCCCTGTCCCGCTTGCAGTATCTCTCTGAAAATCGCGTCGCTTTTATTCATAAAATGTACGTCGCAGGTGGCTACAACAGGCTTGTTCAGCTTTTCGCCCAATTGTACTATTTTGCGGTTGTAATCCCTGAGTGTCTCCTCCGAGGGTACTTTTTGTTCGCGAAGCAAAAACCGGTTGTTTCCGATAGGCTGTATTTCAAGAAAATCGTAAAANGAAGCTATCTCNTCNATGCTTTCCTCCGATTTTCCGTTAAGTATGGCCTGATACAATTCCCCCGCCTCGCACGCGCTTCCTATTATCAAGCCCTCGCGGTGATTTTTAAGCTCCGACATGGGAATACGAGGCTTTTTCTGAAAATAGTCAAGGTTGGAAAAGGAAATAAGCTTGTACAGATTTTTAAGACCCGTATTGTTCTTTGCAATGATTATCTGATGATATGAAGGCATCTTTTTAACGTCAACATTGCCGAGAACGATATTAAGGTCGCCCAATTTTTCAATCGCTCTTCCCTTTTGAGAAAGCTCAATAAGCTTAATATATATAAGCGCAAGCATTTTAGCGTCGTCTATGGCTCTGTGGTGATTAAAATCGCCCAAGCCGAACTCGTTTGCCATAGCGTCGAGAGTATGCTTCTTTTTGTTTGGGATAGCCGCCCTGCAAAGCTTCAAGGTATCTATTGCTGCATTGCGGTAATTTATCTTGTTTCTTTCGCAGGCGATACGTATAAACGAGGTATCAAAATCCGCGTTGTGNGCCACTAAGGGAGCGTCTCCGCAAAATTCGAGAAATTTCCTTACGGCTTCTCCCTCNGAGGGCGCGTCCTCTACCATAGCGTCGGTAATTCCCGTAAGCTCGGTTATATCNTCGGGGATAGGTCTTTCGGGATTTACAAATGTGCCGAATTCCTCCGTNATCTCCATATTGCGAAGCTTCACCGCGCCGATCTCGGTTATTCGGTCGGTTTCTCTCGACAAGCCCGTCGTTTCTATATCGAAAATTATAATATCGTCGTTTATTGAACGGTTAGTGCAGCCCTCTACAAGCGAGTGACCGTCGTTTACAAAATACGCCTCCATTCCGAACAGTACCTTGAAATTCGTATCGGGATTGCTTTTGCGTATGTCGTTTAAGGCGTTCATGGCNTCNGGATAGGCTTGTACATTGCCGTGGTCGGTAATGGCGACCGCCTTGTGTCCCCATTTAAAGGCGCGCTTTACCAAGTCCCCCGCGGGAGTTATGGCGTCCAGATCGGACATATTTGTGTGCATGTGAAGCTCAACGCGCTTTTCGGGAGCGTTGTCCGTTTTTTCTGTCTTTTTTACCCTCATTACGGCCTTGGGGTCGATATACAAGGATTTTGTAAAATCATCAAGCTTAACGTCACCGTTTACCAAAAGCACCGCGCCTTTTTTTACAAATCCGTAATCGCCGTATTTATCCATAGGGGTAAAAATACGCAGTATCTGAGAATTTGTATAATCCGTAAAATAAGCGGTCAATATCATAAACTCGCCGTTTTTTATCGCTTTTTCCTCAACGCTGAATATCTCTCCCCAAACGGTAATATTATTGGCCGCTTCATACACGTCCTTCATTGCGACGGGCGTATCGTTAATTGCCTTTCCCGCTAACAGCTCGGCTTCGGGCTGCAAATACTCGCTTTCAAACATAAGCGGCATTTTTTCGGGNTCNTTTAAAATATTAAGTCTNGGTCTTCTGCNCTGCTGCTTGTTTTCGTTACCCGCACCGTATTCACCCTTACTGAATCCGCCGCCGTAGCCGCCGCTTTTGGCGGCAGGGGGAGCGGTTTTTTCTGCGGGGATAAAGGCTTCGGGCGGCGGAGGCGGTAAGCCCGCGTCGTCAAGCNTTATTTTTTCCTCCCTGTCCTCTATATCAACCGCTTTTACTCCGTCGAAAATAATTTTTATATCAGCGTCAAAATAGCCCTTTGCGTACTTTTCTATCTCTCTGTCGATATGCCCCTCGGAAAGAATGTCCGCGCCGCCGTTTTTAAGGGTTATCTCATATGTACCGTCGCCCTCGAAAATTTCNGGATTTTGTAAATAACCGTTGATTTTTCCGCCAAGAGAAGGCTTTGCGTGAAGCAGCTCGATAATATGATTTATTTTATCCGCGGAAAACAAAACCGACGGATATTTCGGAAAAATTTCGGCTGATCTTATATCGAGGCTTGCTTTTATCTTCTCGGCAGCCGACAGTATTTCCGAGGAATCGGGTACATCGTTCATAGAGAGCTGTAACAGCAAGCCTTTGCTTACGCTGTTGTAAATTATGGAAAGAACCTCTCCNCCGCCTACGGTCTCATTAAATTCTATATTATCAAATAAGTCGCTTAACTTTTTCGACATTGCTTTTTCCTTTCAGAACATATTATCTTATCACATCTTTTTTATTTCGTCCAGCAGCGCGGACAAAAGCTTGTCCTCGGGTACCTTGCGGATTATTTCGCCCTTTTTGAAAATAAGTCCCTCGCCTTTTCCGCCCGCTATTCCTATATCCGCTTCCCTCGCTTCTCCGGGGCCGTTAACAGCGCAGCCCATGACCGCGATCTTTATTTTTTTGTTTATATCCTTCGTCAGCTCCTCGACCTTATGGGCCAAGCCTATCAAATCGATCCGGGTTCTTCCGCAGGTGGGACANGANACTATCTCAACGGAATTTTTNCCCTTTCCCACTGCCGTTAAAATATCCTTTGCCGCCTTTATTTCAAGCAGCGGGTCTTCGGTAAGAGAAACTCTTATCGTATCGCCTATGCCGTCGCAAAGCAGCGAGCCTATCCCNACGGCGGATTTTATCAGACCCATTCTTTCCGTACCCGCTTCGGTAACTCCAAGATGCAGCGGATAATCGCATATATCGTTAAGCTTTCTGTACGCTTCTATCNTAACGGGAACNGAGGAAGCTTTTATNGAGATAACAATATCNCTGAAATCNCAGTCCTCCANCAGCTTTGCGTGCTTCATGGCACTTTCCNCAAGAGCGTCGGCGCAGGGACNNCCGTATTTTTTCAAAAGCTCNTTTTCCACCGAGCCNGAATTTACCCCTATCCTTATAGGTATNCCTCCNGCNNTNCAAGCCTCGCTTACCGCGCGAACCTTTTCCTCNGAGCCGATATTTCCGGGATTTATCCTGAGCTTGTCCACNCCCTCNTTGGCGCATTCCAGGGCTATTTTATAATCAAAATGAATGTCCGCCACAAGNGGAATTGANATTTTNCTTTTAATGGCGGGAATAAGCCGCACCGCTTCAACAGTGGGAACGGAAACTCTCACTATCTCNCAGCCNGCCNGTTCCAATTCAACNGCCTGCCTGACATTGCCCTCCGTATCCTCCCAAGGCACNTTAAGCATTGACTGTATATAAATATTTCCGTCGCCAAAGGTGAGATCGCCCAATTTTACCTGTCTTTTCATATATGTCCTTTCATATCCCAATTATACTCGCCGCTGCAACAAAACGCACAAACCCTGTCGGCATAAATTCCGTGTGTTTTCGTTGTCGTCCTTGCCTTGCGACAGCAAGGCTGCGTCCTCCGCCTCAACACACAAAATTTCTGCTCGACATTCTTTGCACGTTTTNCTGCAGCGGCGAGTATAACAGAAAACCGCAAGGCTCAAAACCGACACATGACATATCGGATCAGCCTTGCCGTTATTTTCCGTTGTTCCAAAACCCGCGCAGACTATCCGCCCGTCACAAGCTTAACAATATCGTTAAATGTCACCACAATCATAAGAAGCATCAACGCCGCAAACCCNATAAAATGAACCATTCCCTCATGCTCGGGNTTCATAGGCTTGCGCCTTATAAGCTCAACTATCAAGAACAAGATTCTGCTGCCGTCAAGAGCGGGTATCGGAAGCAGGTTAAAAATACCGAGGTTAATGGTTATCAGCGCGATCATNGACATAAGACTTGTGATATTGACNCTCATATCCTTGCTTGCGGTAGCGGTCTGNGAAATTACCGTCACCGTTCCCACAGGTCCCGAAAGATCGTTAAGGCCGTAGGTTCCTTTCAGCAGATCAATNAGCGATACCCAGACCAGCCGTCCGTAGGTGGCGGCTTCCTTGAAGCTGTAAACAAACACGTTTCCGAAATTGATACTGTATGCGTTTACTTTAAAATCCCAAACTACCTTTGAATTTCCGTTTTCATCANGGGTGACCGCAAATTTAACATTGTCNATAGAAACGACTTCACCGTCTCTTTTTACCTTAAA
Organism: Oscillospiraceae bacterium; assembly: GCA_014799365.1. GTDB lineage: Bacteria > Bacillota > Clostridia > Oscillospirales > Ruminococcaceae > Ruminiclostridium_E. The sequence goes on along the minus strand of JAAVIF010000034.1, from coordinate 7,922 downwards.
GGAATAATATATATATTCTTCATTTGGGGAAGCCTCCATAGCACTGTTNTGNAGCGCATATGAAATATCCATGGAGCTCCATATGGAATGACCGTTTATCTCCAATATCTCATCGTTCACCTGCAAATACTGACTTGAAACGGGAGAATCACCCGCAAAAACGCCTATCTGAGAAGAAACCACCCTGCCGCTTATTATAATAGCCACGGCGCAGATTATTACGCCCAAGATCAGATTCATAACGGGACCTGCCGCCAGAACGATCATTCTTTGCCATACGGGTTTATTTCTGAAGCTGCGGGGATCGTCGCTTTCCTCGTCCTCGCCAAGCTGAACCGAACCGCCGATAGGAAAGAGCTTAACGGTATATAAGGTCTCCTTGCCCTGTTTTTTCAAAATTTTAGGTCCCATGCCGAGAGAAAACTCGCTGACCTTCATTCCGCATGCTTTAGCGGCGAAAAAATGACCCATTTCGTGAATAATTATAATGATACAAAACGCAAGAATCGCTATAATTATGAACATATTGCCTCCTGTTGTTCTTTTTTATGTATATTTATGTCACTGTTCAGGATAATTATCTCTACGATCATATGCAAGCCTTTTCAATTCATCTTCCAATACATCGGCAAAGACCTGAATCGGGTCTGCAAGTGATTCCGCATATTCGAGGGCTTGTTTATTATTCCTGTACTCTAACGGAACTTTGCGAACCCGCAAAGCGGTTTCAAGTACATCGGGAACCGAACACAGGTCGTTTTCCAAGGCCCATTCGGCAGCAGCGGTTTTAGCAATGATTTTTCCGGTGCGCAGGGTGTACAGGCATCGCGCAATATCCAACATCCAGCCGAATGAGTATAGGCTTTGTTCCGTCTTCTGTACATATTTTCTTATGGTTTCATAATGATGTTTTACATCGGCATACAAATCGCTGAATTTCGGCGCACTCAACCTGATGCGAACATCGTGACCGTACAATAAAACGCCGCTTTCAATCAGCTCTGCCATGCCAAAACTGTCAAACTTATACGTATCGGTAATTTTTTCACCGCTTGTACCCCAATAGACCACTCGGTCGGAGGAGCTCGATATAAAAGCGTCCAGCGTTAGCATTCCGCCCTCAAACGATCGATAATACGGATTGCCGGGTTCTTTTTCAAGCATTGTTTGGCGAAGCTTTACAAGCTTTTGCGCCTGTTCTTCAGATATCTGCCCGTTAGTTAAGACTAAAATATCAATATCGCTCCACCCCAGTCTGAAATCATCCAACACCGAAGAGCCGTACAAATAAATTGACGGTTCACAGTCTTGCATAATGCCGTTGATTTCATGGATCATCTTATTTATGGCCTTCTGGCGTTGGCAGCGTTCAGAGCCGACAGGGTGAAGGATATATTCCTGATTCGGATATCCCAAAGCTTCAACAAGGGCATCTTCGACAAATCCGTATTTTTCATAAAGTGCTCTCGGCGCAATGCCTTTCTCATCATCGGCACGAAAAGTGCAGACTGAAATCTCCCTGGTTCTATCCAAGTTTCGGAGAGCTTCATTCATAAGCATTGAAGCGACGCCGCGGCGGCGGTAATCAGGAGAGACGCCAAGGCAGCAAATCATATTATGTCCTCTTGAAAAAAGCATAACGCCTGCGATCTCGCCGCCGACCTTTACACAAATGGCTTGCCGCTTACCCATGAACTTGAGAACGGTAGCTTTGTGCTCGTCCAGCTTTTCCTGAGTTTCCAGCCCGGGAAAGTTCCAGCTGATCCGATTCACAAGCCCCATCCATTTATCAATATCTTCGGGCACACCGTAAAATAGCTGCATGATTTTCCTCTCGTTATCCTATTATTGTCTCATCAAGCTTTCCGTCTCTGTTTCCGTATTATATATAATTTCGGGCGAAATATCTTTTGTATAGCTTACCCTTTCCATGGCAAAAGAAATTTTTTCGGGAATTTCATAAAACTTAATCTTATCCTTTAAAAACATCTCAACCGCAAGCTCGTTGGCCCTGTTCATAATGCAGGGCATATTGCCGCCCTTTTGCAGAGCCGCCCTTGCCAAGCCGATACAGGGAAAAGCCTTTTCGTCGGGCTTCTCAAAGGTCAAGGCGGTATCAAAAAGAGAAAGGGTCTTTGCGCAGGAGGGAAAACGCGTGGGATAGGTCAAAGCAAGCTGTATGGGTATGCGCATATCGGGTACGCCAAGCTGACCGATAACCGAGCCGTCCTCAAACTCTACCGCCGAATGAAGTATACTTTGCGGGTGAACGACTATTTCTACCTGTTCGGGAAGCACGTCGAACAGCCATACCGCCTCAATAAGCTCCAAGCCCTTATTCATCATAGTCGCGCTGTCTATCGTTATTTTCGCGCCCATATCCCAATTGGGGTGCTTTAAGGCTTGTTCTTTTGTTACCGTCCTAAGCCGTTCAGAGGTATATCCCCTGAAAGGTCCTCCCGAAGCGGTAAGAATAATTTTTCTCGGTTTATTTTCACCGCTTCCCATAAGCGATTGAAAAATTGCTGAATGCTCGCTGTCGATAGGCAAAAGCCGTATTCCCTTTTCTTTAACCAGTCGGGTTATTATTTCACCGCCCACCACCAAGGTCTCCTTGTTGGCAAGCGCGATCCCGTTCCCCGCGTTTATTGCGGACATGGTTGGCGCAAATCCCGCCATTCCCACGATAGCGTTGACCGTTGTATCACAGGGCAAAGCCGCGGTCTCGCAAAGACCCTCTTTTCCGCAAAGAAGCTTAAAGCCTTTTCCGCCCAAGGCCTCTTTTAAATCGTGATACCTGCTTTCGTCCGCTATACATACGTACTCGGGCGAAAACTCCAAAGCCTGCTTTACAAGAAGCTCGAGATTTTTTCCAGCGGACAAAGCCTTTATCTTTATATTATGCAGTCTTGCCACTTCTAATGCCTGAGTTCCGATAGAACCCGTAGAACCCAATAAAACAATTTCTTTTTCTTTCATAAGCTTTAAAATCAAAGTAAGTGCGTTACAAACCTTCTACATTTTGTTAATATAAAATCCTCTGACACTGTTCTCTGCCTAACCGTTAAAAACCTGTTCTTATAAAAAGCTCATTGCGATGAAAATCTATAAGTTGACACAGTTTTAAACATTTTCAACATAGTTTTCAACAGGTGCGGTGTAAAACTTTTTATAAAAACAGGTTAATAAAATTCTTAACTGTACTTTGACATCTTTCCTCCTAAGCTATCATTTGAACAGGTTCAATAAAAGAAAATGCCAGATACAAAAACGGAGCGACAAAGAGAACGCTGTCAAATCTGTCAAGTATGCCGCCGTGTCCCGGTATAATATTTCCGAAATCCTTTACCATGCACTGTCTTTTAAGCAGCGAGGCGGAGAAATCTCCGATAACGCCCAATACAGAGCCAATGATCGAAACAACTACTATATACAAAACATTAACGGTAAAGGTGACCTCCCCGTTTATAAGCCCGTCCGCCCAAGGATAACCGAAGCCCACAATAAAAGCCGTTATAATAGCAGTGATCAATCCGCCGAAAAAACCTTCCCATGATTTTTTAGGACTGATCTTGGGAGCCATTTTATGCTTACCAATCGCAGAACCCACAAAATACGCCCCCGCGTCGCTTATCCACGGTATAAGCAATGCCAGTACCACATAATATATTCCAAAATCAAAGCCTTTCTGCATGAATACTATTGTCGATAAGGAAAGAGGTATCAAAAACGAAACAAAGCTCATCAGCGATATTTCTTCAAACTTTACATTTTCATGATCAAACAGCATGATAATGAACATTATAAGCAGAAACGCCGCCGCAAGCATCGGAAAAAAGGGTATCAGTACATCAATACACAGAAAAGTCGGCATTGCCGTCACAAATATCATACATACCGCCGCAACGCCCTTATTGGAAAAATATTTGGTCGCCAACAATATCTCACCCACCGCCAAAGCGGAGGCAAGGGTCATAACAACCAACATTACCGCCGTATTATTCAGCCATAAAAGGAATATAAGCAAGGGTACTGCAACAACTGCCGTTAATATTCTCGTTAACATAGAAACCGTCCTTTAAATGAGAGGCAGTGCCCCGAATAAAGCAAACAATTCAATAGATAAATTTACATAAGTATATTTTGAAAATAATATCGCACCAGAAACACTGAGTACTTTATTTAAAAAAAGATAAGTATTACACACCGCCGAAACGGCGATCTCTCTTTCCGAACTCAGTCAAAGCGTTGATCAGATCATTCTCCGTAAAATCAGGCCATAAAACGTCCATAAACACAAATTCGGCGTAAGCCGACTGCCACGTAAGAAAATTTGAGAGCCTTTTTTCACCGCTGGGACGTATTATCAAGTCCACATCGGGCAGATCGCCTGTATAAAGATAGCTTGAAAACAGCTTTTCGTCCAAGCACTCCAAATCTATTTCTCCCGCTTTATACAGCTCCGCCGCACGTCTCGCGCCGTTTACGATCTCCTCTCTGCCGCCGTAATTAAGAGCGATACAGCACCACATTCCCGTATTATCCGCCGACATCGCCTCGGCTTCTTCCATTTTATCCCTCACCTCCTGGGGCAAGGGATTTCTGTCGCCTATAAATCTGAGTCTGATATTTTTTGAATTGAGCTTCATCATTTCGTCCATAAAGCTGCAAAAAAGCTTCATGAGCGAATCGACCTCGTCCTTCGGTCTTGACCAGTTTTCGGTCGAAAAGGCATAAAAGGTCACACAAGGTATACCAAGCTCCACACAGCTGTTCAAACAGCTGCGAAACGCCTTTGCACCCTGCGAATGACCGGCTTTTCTCGGCAGGAGACGCTTTTTTGCCCACCTGCCGTTGCCGTCCATAATTATGCCTATATGTTTAATGTTCAAGCTTTGAACCAAACTTTTCTTGTCCACTATATCGTCATTATTTCCTTTTCTTTTTCCTTGCCGACAACGTCGATCTTATCGCAGTAGCTGTCGGTAAGCTTCTGTACGTCCTTCTCGCAGTTTTTCATATCGTCCTCGGTAATTTCGGAATTTTTCTTCATTGCCTTGAACTTATCCATAGCGTCACGGCGAATATTGCGCACAGTAACCTTAGCTTCCTCGCAATATTTGGAAACCTGCTTAACAAGCTCTTTTCTGCGCTCCTCCGTAAGCTGGGGAAAAACAATGCGCAGGCATTTGCCGTCATTGGTGGGAGTAATGCCTATATCGCTTGCCATAATTGCCTTTTCAATCGATTTCATAGAGGATATATCCCAAGGCTGAATTACGAGAATACGCGCCTCGGAAACGGAAATTGCCGCCATAGCGTTGATCTGTGTGGGCGTTCCGTAATAATCCACGGTTATTTTGTCGAGAACAGCGGGATTTGCTCTTCCCGCGCGGATAGTGGAAAATTCATGCTCCAGTGAAGCTATACATTTCTCCATTTTTTGTTTTGCGTTATCAAGAACCTCTTTCATAATTTACAATTCCTTTCTGTTGAGTTGAATGTTATTTAATTTCATGCTTTTGCAGATACAGTTTAATTTTGAACATTATTTACAAGTGTTCCTACCTTTTTCCCGATCACCGCGTCATAAATGTTGTCGGGCCGATGCAGATCGAACACGATCAAAGGTATATCGTTGTCGCTGCACATGGCGGCAGCCGTTCCGTCAAGCACCATAAGCCCCGCCGAAAGAATATCATGGTGGCTTAAATGCTCGAATTTAACCGCGTCGTTATAACGGTTGGGGTCCTTGTCATACACTCCGTCGACCATAGTCGCCTTTAACAGCACATCAACGTCAAGCTCGGCCGCCCTCAGCGAAGCGGCGGAGTCGGTGGAGAAAAAGGGGCTTCCCGTGCCGCAGCCGAAAATAACGATCCTGCCCTTTTCAAAGTGTCTCAGCACCTTTTGTCTTATATAAGGCTCCGCAATTGAACGCATTTCGATCGCGGTCTGAACTCTCACCTCGCAGCCTAAGCTCTCCAATACATCGGCAACCGCAAGGGCGTTCATGGTGGTGGCAAGCATGCCTATATGGTCGGCTCTTACCCTGTCCATAGTACCGCTGGCTCTTCCGCGCCAGAAGTTTCCGCCGCCCACAACAATGCCTATCTGCGTTCCTATGTCATAGCACTTCTTCACACTTTGACATATTTTTTCAATAGTCGGAATATCCAGACCCGTTTTTTTATCACCCGCCAAAGCTTCTCCGCTGAGCTTCAGCAGGATTCGTCTGTATTTCGGAGTAATCTCTTCACTCATACCTGTTTTTCCCTTCTTAATAACAATAAAAATGTTTAATTTCTTCCGTACACATTATGCTTTTAAGGTATTATGTTCAATATCTGTAATCCTTTTGTTTTAATAATCAAGAACCCTGATTTTTCCCTTTATTTCGGCACTCTTCGCAAGCTCCGCGCAGTCGCTCTCAAATTGTCTTTCGCTTACTTCCTCCGTTATAAAAGCAATCTCGTTTTCGCTTTCTTGGTCTCTGTGAAGAATTTTTACCTTTCCCCACATTTTTTCCGCTTGTTTAACGGCGGCAGCCTTGTCCCCGCAAATAAGTCTCAAATAAAATTTATTTTTAAGCTCCTTATAATCAAGAATAAACTCGCCGTCGGACGTTTCCCAATACAGCGACTTGCTGTTTCCGTGCATTTTAGCCGCCATAATAATATCGGACACCACCGCGCTTGCGGTAGGGAGCTTGCCCGCCCCCTTGCCGTAAAATACAACGTCTCCCGTTGCGTCGCCCCGAACAAGTATCGCGTTGAACACGTCGTTTACGCTTGAAAGCTGACTTTCTTCGGATATAAAGGCGGGACAAACCATGACCGCGGCTTTGCCGCCGCGCCTTGCCGCCCAGCCGATAAGCTTTACCGCGCCGCCGAAATCATTGCAGTACTGCACGTCTTCAAGAGTTACCTCGGTTATTCCCTCGGTATGAACGTCCTTGGGATAAACATGCTTGCCGAAGGCAAGAGATGCAAGTATACAAATCTTGCGGCAGGCGTCATGACCCTCAACATCGGCGGCGGGATTCCTTTCGGCGTAGCCCAGCTTCTGCGCAGTTGAAAGAGCCTCGTCAAAAGCCATTCCCTCGTTTATCATTTTAGTAAGGATAAAGTTTGTCGTACCGTTAAGTATTCCCGCTATCTCGTCTATCTCGTTTGCGGACATGCAGTGATGAAGCGGACGGATTATAGGTATTCCGCCGCCCACGCTGGCCTCAAAAAAGAAGTTTACCTTTTTTTCTCTTGCTATGTGAAGAAGCTCTGCGCCCTTTTCCGCAACCAGCTCCTTGTTTGAAGTAACAACGCTTTTTCCCGCTTCAAGCAGCGACTTTACAAAATCGTACGCGGGCTTAAGCCCGCCTATTACTTCGGCGACCACCGTTATTTCGGGATCATTCAGTATAGTATTAAAATCCTTTATGAATTTATCGTCATACGGCGTACCGCTGAAATCCCTCAAATCGAGGATATATTTGATCTCGGCATTATCGCCGATTTTTGTTTCAATGCTTGAAAGATTCTTGTAAAATACCTCAACAGTTCCGGAGCCCACAACTCCGTATCCCATAACCGCTATCTTTACCATTTTGTCTTCCTTCCGCTCTATTGCACTTCTTTTTAATTCCATTTTTTATATGCTATTTTATTATAGCATATTTTAGCAAATCTTACAAGTATTTTAAAAAAATTAGTGCAGATTTTTTTAATTTGTAAATTTATTCGGGAAGAGTTCAAGTTTCCCCAAAATTTTCTCAGTCGGAGAAAAGCCTTTTTAAAATTGCGTTTTATGTGGTGTTCTTTTTGACCTTGAAAAAGGTGCAATTTGCGCTCCCGCGCGGGGCTTAAGGTGACACCAAAGGGGGGCGAAGCCGAAACAAGCTCCGAAAAAGCGATGAATAACAGCTT
>JAAVIF010000033.1:6187-23797 GCA_014799365.1 Oscillospiraceae bacterium | reverse complement strand
GCTTATACTAATATCCGTTTGGACAGTAGATAAAATCTACTGTCCAAATCCTTCGGCTTTGCCGAAGGACCGCCAAGGGCGGCGGATATGTACGTTCAATACAATATCTGAGGGAGCTTTGCTCCCTCACGCTGCCGCTATTGCGGCAGCGCATTTAAAAAGTAGCTTGTCTACTTTTTAAATGGATATTAGTATTATATTGCAACAACGGCCAATAGGTGCCGACCGCCATATCCCNATAATGCCGATATTCAATAAAAAATATTGTAAGCAACGTCGAAATATCAGGCTTTCCCATATCNAAATAAAGACCGTGCTTTTATTTTATATCCTCTTCTCTATTTACACTAATCCTCTACTGCAAATGCGTTCAGCAACGTTTCGCCAATGCCGGGTGCCTCGGGATCATGTGAGGTTTTGCCCGTATCGAGTGCACGGATTGAATCCATTTCCGAATCCGACAGTTCAAAATCAAAGATGTCGATATTGCTCTTGATACGTTCGGAATTAGAGGATTTCGGAAGAGTAATAAAGCCCTCCTGTACCTCAAAACGNAGAATGATCTGACCNGCGTTTTTGCCGTATTTTTCACCGATNGCCNTAATTACGGAATTATTCAGCAGCTCGGAATTTCCGTGTCCGAGCGGATACCAGCATTCCAATTTAACGCTGCTTTTATCCATGATCGCGCGAAGCTCCTTCTGCTGTGAAAACGGATTGCACTCCACCTGATTAACGGACGGCATTGTGGAAAACCGAGGCACAAATTCATTCCATATTTTAGGTGTCATATTGGAAACGCCTATNGAACGAAGCTTGCCCTCNGATTTTGCNTCCTCCATTGCTTTCCACGCNCCCGGAACGTCGCCGTAGGGCTGATGNANCAGATAAAGATCAATATAATCCAATCCGAGCTTGCGCAGTGAACGCTCAATACCGATTTTGGCGCGTTCATAACCATAATGAGAAAGCCACAGCTTGCTTGTAATGAATATTTCCTCTCTTGGGATACCGCTGTCACGAACGGCCTTTCCGACTTCCTCCTCGTTAAAATAAGCCGTTGCCGTGTCAATGTGACGGTAGCCCGCGTCAAGAGCTTCACGAACCGCGTTGTAGGTGCTTCCGTCCGCCGGGATCATAAATACTCCGAAGCCCACAGCGGGAATTTTTACGCCGTCATTCAAAGTGATCATTTCCATTGTTATTCTCCTTTATACCAATCCCTTTTTAAACTATGGAAAAATCCATAGTTTAAAAAGGGTTGCACCCTAAACACTAATCCAACAGTTTTAAAAGGGATTAGTATTACTCTCTGCCTTTAATGGTGTTCAAAAGCTCGGAAATGTGCCAATCGTAGTGATCTATGATCTCCGTATGGCCCGTTTCGAGCGTACCGATCTTTTGCATCTCCTCGTCCGTCAGTGTGAAATCAAATATGCCGATATTCTCTTCTATGCGCTCCCTGCGGACGGACTTCGGGATAACTATAACTCCCCCGCTGAACGTTCCAGCGTAGAATGACCTGCGCGGCAGTCTTATTGTGAGCCTTCGCAATCCCGTCAAGTATCTCATTTGAAAAAATACCTCTGCCGCCCTCCGCGAACGGAGCCCATGCCTCGACTGCAACGCCGAAGTGTTCAGCACATTCAANATCNNCACCTCTCTGGAAGAACGGATTGCACTCTATCTGATTTACCATAGGCNTGATCTCAACGTTCATACAAAGGTCGGTCAGTCTTTCGGGNTAAAAATTTGACACACCGATCGCCCTTACCTTNCCCTCTTTGTANAGCTCCTCCAATGCNCGCCATGAGCCGTAATAATCCGACAGNGACTGGTGCAGAAGTATCAGATCCATATACTCCATACCAAGTCTTTTCAAGCCTGCCTCGTANGCGCGTTTTGTTTTTTCATATCCGAAATTGGNGACCCATATTTTTGATGTCACAAATACCTCGTCACGTTTAAGACCGCTTTTGCGTTTTGCGGACTGCCGAGCCCACAGCCTCCTCATTCATATAGCTCTCCGCGGTGTCGATGAGACGGTACCCTGCATTCAGCGCATCAAGTACGCTCTGCTCACACTGTTCGAGATTCGGTACCTGATACACGCNGAATCCGACCATGGGCATTTTGATCCCGTTGGCCAATGTTTTGTACTCCATAAAACTACCTCCTGTATGCGTTTATGATTTTTGAAAGACTGTCCTTGCAGAAGTCCTTTATAATTTCCGTGTGTGCTATTTTTCCGTCCGACATGCACCACAATGCAACNGCTCCGTAATATGCCGAAACGATCTGCAAGGAAAGTGAAGAAACAGGNGTATTCGCTTGCAAATCTCCATTATCTGCTGCGTTTTGCAGACAGCTTTCGATAAAACCTCTGTCATAGCTTAATTTATCCATTCCAAGTGTATCGCCGTCAAGCGGCGAAGCGACGCTGCGATACCACTGCTGCGCGACCTGCAGCGTATTATCTTCAATGATAANNGCNGAATCATTCAAAAACCGAGCTATTCTCTCNACAATGTCGGCGTTTTCATCGGAAGCCCNCTTTAGTGCCTGATCAAGAGCCTCNTAGGCAATAACGGAGATAATGTCTTCTCTGCGCTTGAAATAAGTGTAGAACGTNCCCTTTGCCACGCCNGCCGTCCGCGTAATGTCATCTATGGACATTTCGTTATACGCCTTGGTTTCCGACAGCTTTTTCACCGCGTNGATCAGCTTTTGTTTGGTTTCAAGAGCCGCTTCCTGCCTTTTTCCCATGATATACCTCCGTTCAATGACCGTANGGAACCTCTGTATTTATTATATCGCATTCATTGAATAAAGTCAATGACTAAATTCAACTTTCACACACATTTCACATTTTTTCATAATAACTTTGAGCAATAAAAAACGCCTATGATCGACTTCTCAATTGAAAGAAGCCACTCATAGGCACTTTGTGCGGCTTATACAAAGGCAAACGGGAAAATTTTGTTGGTGGAGGGTTAGGGTCAATTTTCATGTNCAAAATATCTGCGGACGGGGATTTCCNTTTTTATAGATTTATGCCCGCAATTGNCTTTATACTAATCTCTGTTTTGTCTACCGTCAAAATAGAGATTAGTATAACCAAGTCAAACTTTAATAAATCCAACATTCTTCAATCTGTATCACCGAAAACAAGTGCACCCGTAAGTCGTGCAGTTCAAGCCTTGACATTTCCCTTTTAATTTTATAATTCAGCATTTGAAGTGTGTTTTTTACTTTTTTAAGAGAAAAAGCCTTCAAGTATTCTTCGGGCATTTTTGAAGAGAATATTTTCTGTATCCTCTTCGGAAATCGGCTCCTGATATACTGCCTGAACGTACATCCTCGGATTGCAGATAGGATAGTCGGTGCCGAAAAGAAACCGCTCACTCCCTACCTCTCTCACACCGTGNGAGATAAGACCGTAACGGAATATTCCCGTGCCTGAGAGGTCAAGGTAAAAATTTTCGTGCTTCTTTATCCGCTCCAAGTGCAGAAGATACTGCTCCTTATCTCCGGGGTGCGCCGCAATGAAGGTCACTTCGGGGTGATCCTCTATCATCNTGTTCGTTTCCTTCTGTTCACTCCCCACGGTGTGAAAACTTACTGCCATGCGGTAGTGACCCGCAGCCTCCAATATATGGCCCAAATCCTTCCGAGAGTAGTCGCTCCAGCCGTGCATATAAGGGACGAGTTCGCCTATCAGTCCGAANCCCTGTTTGTGCCGCAGTTCTATTTCTTCTATGGACTCTTTTACAAAGTCGGGGTGTATATGGAAGCCCGGAGTGTAAAAATCTCCCATTGTCTTTTTTATTTCAAAAGCGCGGTCGTTGCAGTCCTTGATGTAATCGAAGCCTCCGTTATATTTCCGCTTCAGGATAACCGACCCGCATATATGGGTTATTCCTGCCCTTTTAACGTCCNCCANGCACTGTGTCGTGGAGGGAACAAAGGAGTCGGGATAGAAGCAGTAGAATTCCTCCGACGACANGTAGGGNTGAGTGTGAAAATCTATAATCGGAATTTCTTTCATTATGACAATCTCCTTATACCAATCCCTTTTTAAACCGACGTAATATCCACAGTTTTAAATNGAACCGGTATTAAAAACGTTTTATAGCTATCTATTCACTAAAAAACACTCAAATTTCTATTAACATTATAATATTTCGTTATTGAAATTTGTCGTTTATTTAATCATGATTTTGCGTGCCGCATTGATACCGATCTTATATGGCAGTGGTCTGAGGCCGCGATCGGCTTCCTTTAGTTTTTCACGAATATNGATATGCTGCGGGCAGTGTTTTTCACATTTACCACAGCCAATGCACTGTGACGCAAAACCGGGTTCCTTACGCAGCCCCATGTTCTGGGCAAACTCAAAGCGGGCGGAGGACTTTTTCTCCATATACATCAGATTGTAATAATANAAATTGCCCGGAATATCCACTCCCCTGGGACAAGGCATACAGTACCTGCAGCCCGTGCAGCCTACCTTTTCCCGTTCACGGATGATCTGCTTGATCTGCTCAACGATCTCCATATCTTCTTCTGTCAGATGCCACGGTTCTGCCTCCGATGCGATGCGTATGTTCTCATTCACCATATCCTCAGAATTCATGCCGGAAAGCACACAGGTNACTTCCGGCTGGTTCCAAAGCCAGCGCAGCCCCAGTTCCGCCGGAGTATAGCCCTTGCNGCCGGAGNCAAGCTTCTCCTTTGCTTTATCCGGAAGATTGACCAGTTTACCGCCGCGCAGAGGTTCCATAATAATAACCGGAATACCTTTCCTTGCCGCTGCCTGAAGTCCTCTCCTTCCCGCCTGAGTATGCTCATCCAGATAGTTATACTGTATCTGACAGAAGTCCCAGTCGTAAGCATCCAGAATTCTCAGGAACATTTCCGTTTCACCGTGATAGGAAAAACCGATGTTGCGAATACGGCCTTCTGCTTTCTTCCGTTCGATCCATTCCTCAATACCCAAGGTCTTCAGATGCTCCCATTCCGCATANTCTGTGAACATATGCATCAGATAGTAGTCAATATATTCTGTGCGAAGACGTGAAAGCTCCTCATTAAAGATTTTATCNATTGCCGCAGCAGAACGTACGATATACTGCGGAAGCTTGGTGGCAATATAGACCTTGTCACGGCATTTGTTTTCNTCCANTATCCGACCGAGGCATTCCTCACTGCCNGANTAGATNTAAGCGGTATCAAAATAATTGACACCCTTTTCAATAGCCAGAAGNACCTCCTTCTCCGCTTTTTCGTAGTCTATTGCATTTCCTTTTTTGCTGAATCTCATGCAGCCGTAACCCAGCTGGGAAATTTGACNGCCNTATCGATCAGATCTGTATTTCATATCTGCCTCCAATCTGCTTCGGTGTCCNNCCATCACATTCTATAAACNCACTCCCGTATTTTTCGNTTTTTGCGAAGCAAAAATGAATTTCCATAAGGGAANTTCAAGAAAAATCGNGACGGAAACGAGCTGACGACCGAGCGAAGCGAGAGAGAAAGCCGTTTCCCATTTGAAAAAATTTCCTCGGCTTTGCCGAGGAAATTTTTTCAAATGATGTGGTGGAACCGGCGAGAGTCGAACTCGCGTCCGAAAGCCAATCCACTCACTTTTCTACATGCTTAGTTTATCTACTTTACTTCCCTTTCCGCACTCCGACAAACAGGATTACGAATCGGTAGCCCTTTGATTCATTATCGGCTGCAAGGCTCTCACCGATAACGTTCACTGCTAAGCGACGCCCAAACCTAAGCCGCAGTACTCTCAGGCAGGACGGAAGCTGCGATTAGGCAGCTACAAGTTCAGATCTATAATCTGCGTTTAATTTTAAAATTACCCATTATTAAAGAGTTTAGGAGAACTCTGCATGCTTGGCGAGATTCACAGCCCCCGTCGAAACCTTTACGGTCCCTTTTTCAATTATATTATACACTTTTTTTTGAAAATGTCAAGCCTTTATGCTCCCTAATCCCAATAAGCACTATTAACCAATTAAAAAGCCCTTGATCAACTTCTTAATTGGTTAACAGTATCAAATATTTCTTGTTTTTTCGACAGCATAAAACTGCTTTGCTTATACGTCCTTTTTTTAAACGGAAATATTTTCCGACGGCTATTCCGCTTCCCTTAATTCGCTGTACTTTTTTCTGGTCGCCAAACCGCCCCTTATATGTCTTTCCTGCTTATTTTTTTCCAAAACCTCCTTAACCTGCTTTTGCAGTGAAGGGTTTACTTTTTCCAATCTTGCGGTTATATCTTGATGAACCGTGCTTTTGCTGATTCCGAATACTTTTGCTGCACTTCTTACCGTGGCTTCGTTATCCACTATGTACTTTCCGAGGCTTACGCATCTTTCCTGTTTTGTTCCGAAGTCTTGAACTGTTGAAGTATTTCCTTTTGGTGACATTATTTCGCCCCTTTGCATATAATTTCGTTCCGCTTATACTTAGCGGCATTATCATTGTATGCAGACAAATTCCCTATCATTACAGCACTTGTTTGTCCTGTGAAAAATGTACAAGTCTATTTTTTCATTCCATCACATATTCATTGTAAAAAAGGACAAGGAGGCTTACGGAAAGTGGAAAGCGTATTAAGAAAATTCGGAAAAAAGAAAAAGAACGTCTATATAAAGGATAAAGCTTTGGAGGTACTGCCCTCTCCGAAGGAAAAGTCATCCCGAATTACGGCAAGAACGGTCGGCAAACATGAGATACTCAAAGAGGGAGACAGCAAAGTAACAGGTCAAAAAGAGAAAAATAGGGACGTAATACCGTCGAAAACCTTTGATTTATCAAAAGGAGATATGAGCGGTTTAAAGGGCCTAACTACCGCGGAAGCGGAAAAGCGTCTCTCGGAATACGGCTTGAACAGTCTTGAGCAGAAGAAAAAAAGAAAAGCCCTGAAAATGTTCGCAGGTCAGTTTAAAGATGTTATGGTGATGATACTGCTTGCCGCAACCGTTGTTTCTGCCGTTATGGGCGAATACTACGACGCCGTTACCATAATGGTGATAGTGGTCCTGAACGCCGTAATGGGCTTTGTACAGGAATACCGCACCGAAAAGACACTGGAAACCATAAAGGCGATAGCCGCACCCACCGCAAAAGTACGTCGCGACGGAAAAACAACGATAATTCCCGCGGAAAAAATAGCCGTCGGAGATATAGTTTTTCTCGAATCCGGTGACAAGGTCCCCGCGGACTGTAAAATACTGGAATGTATGGCACTGCAATGCGACGAATCGGCTTTGACGGGCGAAAGCGTTCCGGCGGACAAAAGCGTTCAGGAAATACAGCGCGGAGAATTGAACCAGCGCGGAGCGGTTTACATGGGTACTGTGGTCACAAAAGGACATTGTACCGCCGAGGTTTTTTCGACCGGCAAAGCAACTCAAATGGGTATGGTCTCAAATATGCTGAGCGAAATCGAGGAGGAGAAAACGCCGCTGCAAAAAAGGCTTGGAGAGCTGGGAAAAATAATCGGAATAGCCTGTGTGGTAATTTGTATTTTGGTGAGCGCGATCGGAATTTTCAGAGGAAACGAAATATTTGACATGCTTTTTGTGGGCATAACCTTAGCGGTGGCGGCGATCCCGGAGGGCTTGCCCGCAACGGTCACAATCGCTTTGGCATTGGCGGTAAGACGCATATATAAGCAAAAAGCACTTGTAAACAAGCTCCATTCCGTGGAAACGCTCGGCTGCGCCAATGTGATCTGTACCGATAAAACAGGAACTCTTACCGCCAATAAAATGACCGTCACCGAAATTTTCACGCTTAGCGGACGAAAAGAGGTCAAGGCCGACGACGCCGCTTCAAAAATGCTTTTCACCTGCGGTATCCTTTGCAACAACTCCGACGGAGAAAACGGCGATCCAACCGAAATTGCACTTATAAACTCAGCGAAAAAGGCGGGAGTAAGGGTTTCGGGGTATGTCAGAACAGCCGAGATCCCCTTTGACAGCGGCACAAGGTTTATGGAGGTCACTGTAAGATCCGCGGCGGGAGAAAAGGTCGTTTTTATAAAAGGAGCGACAGACACTTTAATCGAAAAGTGCGGCTATTACTTGGGTTCAAGCGGCGTAGAGACCATGACCCAGTCGGATAAGCGAAAAATAGCCTCCGCTATGGAGAAAATGGCTTCAAGAGGACTAAGGACACTGTCATTCGCTTATAAGACCGCGCAGACGGATAAATACATTTTTTTGGGACTTCAGGGCATGGAGGACCCGCTAAGACCCGAAATAAAGGGAGCGGTCAGAAAGTGTGAAAAAGCGGGAATAAGAGTTATAATGCTTACGGGAGATCATATAAACACCGCTGTGGAAATAGCTTCAAGAGCCGGAATAATGAAAAAGGGGCAAAAAGCTTATACAGGCGCGGATTTATCTCATATGAGCGATAAAGAGCTGTCGGAAAAGATCGCAAACGCCTCCGTTTTTGCAAGGGTAAGCCCCGCGGATAAGCTTAGGATAGTACGAACGTTAAAAAAGCAGGAAAACATCGTTGCAATGACGGGCGACGGCGTTAACGACGCTCCCGCGGTAAAAGAAGCGGCGATCGGCGTGGCCATGGGTAAAACGGGAACAGATGTTACAAAAGAAGCGGCAAAGCTGGTGCTTCTCGACGACAATTTCGCCACCCTTGTAAACGCAGTGGAGCAGGGGCGAACGGTGTACTCCAATATTCGCAAGTTTATAAGGTATATGCTGGCCTGCAATATAGGAGAGGTATTTACAATGCTGTTTGCCATGATATTCGGACTTCCCGTTGTGCTTTTGCCTATTCAGCTTTTGCTTATTAACCTGGTGACCGACGGACTGCCCGCAATAGCATTGGGAATGGAACCCTGCGACAAGGATATAATGGATATACCTCCGCGAAGCGGCAATGAAAGCATATTTGCGGGCGGTATGCTGTGGGGTATACTTACAAGAGGTCTGATGATAGGAATCGCTTCGGTTTTAAGCTTTGTAACGGTTAACGGAACCTTGGGTATCGAAGCGGCAAGAACGGCGGCTTTAATTACATTAAGCCTTTCACAGCTTATATTTGTATTTGAGTGCAAAACCGAGGGCAAAGGAATATTCAACACGTCTTACCTTTCAAATCCCAAGCTTATAGCCGCCGTACTCGCAAGTCTTTTGTTTACCCTTGCGGTCGTGTATATTCCGCAGCTGTCATCAATTTTCGACACTATACCCTTAAATTCGGAAATGCTTTTAAAAAGTATTTTATATGCCTCGGCAGTTCCGTTTTTGCGCGGTATATGGCTGTTTATCGGGGACAAAAGCAGTCAAAGCGAGCATTATGCCTGATTTTTTAGTGAAATTTGACGGTTGATTTATTTCAATAATAATGATATTATTTTAATATACCACCGTGTATAAATAAAAATTAGTTAGCTAAAAATATTCGATAAATATGTATAACAGATCGGCACATTACAAAAACTTGGGAAATATCGTCTATTGTCTGCGCAGCAGCCTAACTATTAAAAGTAAGGGAAGGTAAAAAGATATGCAAATTGATTACACTGATTTGACTGCATGGGTTAAAGCCGATCACTGCGGCGGAAGGATAGACCCGAGACTGTACCTTGATTGCGGGGACGACTATGACAAAATGAATTTTAAACGCTTTTGCCTTGCTCTGGGTTTCGATGAAAAATATTTAAGGGATAAGACAGCGGAGCAATACAAGGAAATTTTTATCGCGGAATGTAAAGAACGTTTTCAATACAATACCGAGTGCGATCCTTTAAGCATGGCGGTCATACTCTCATCTCTGTTTGACTATACCGAACAAGGCATAAACGGAAATTATTTTATTAACCACGACAGCAGCTCGGAGTAATTCTCTTAACCCGCGCAAATATACTTAATATTTTTCATTAAGAAACGACAGCATGTTTTGTGTTTCACATTACAAGCCCGCCGCATATACTGCTAAAGAGCAGGGAATCCCGTAGGTGAGGGCGGAGGGTAATGGAAACATTCGTGAAAAGCCACAGCCACCCAAGTGATTGGGACTTACCTGCTGTATATAAATAGGGCTCCTGCCGAAAGGCGGGAGCCTTTGTCATAAATAACAAAGAAAAAAATTTTTTTCAAAAAACATTGTGAAATTATTTTTTAAAAAATAAGCGTTCATACCGATAAAAACAAGGAACATATTTAGAAAACAATACAGAATAAAAATGTTTATGGCTTTTTTCACCTCGAAAAAGGCCATAAAAAAATATGTATGGAAAATCCACAAAATCCGAAAGGTTTTTAAGCGGTTTTTTTATAATACCGTGCCGATTTTTTTNAAATTTAATGTTATANTATTTTTTACGGGCTNNNTTTATTCAATTTAAACAAATTAAATCCATTTTATTTATTNAGAATTACCAATATTACCTTCATCTTATTTTTTAAAATTAAGGTCAAATATATTTTTTAGGTTAAAACCGTACGATAAAAAATCCAATAACGTTTATTTTAAAAAAATACTNCAATAACACTATTNCGNAACGCATTTTTTAAAAAACTTGACAAACACTCTTTAAAATAGTATAATTTACTTTAAGAATGTAAATCGGAACAAAAAGAAAAAACGGAAAAATAAGAGGTGACACTGTGGCAAAGGAAAAAATGACGGTTGCGTCGGCAATGGTAAAAGCACTTGAACAGGAGGGCATNAAGCATATTTTCGGTTATCCCGGAGCGGCTATTTGTCCTTTCTTTGACGAGTTGATAAATTCGGATATACAAAACATTTTGGTTCGTCATGAAGCCAACAGCGGACATGCTGCCAGCGGTTATGCGAGAGTTACGGGCAGGCCCGCGGTCTGCGCGGCCACATCCGGCCCCGGAGCTACAAATCTTATTACCGCTATTGCAACGGCGTATATGGACAGTGTTCCCATGATCGCCATTACNGGACAAGTTGTCAGCAACCAGATAGGCAGGGACGCTTTTCAGGAGGCGGACATAACCGGCGCGTCGGAGCCTTTTGTTAAGCACAGCTTTCTTGTAAAGGACGCGGAATCCATAGGCGAGGTAATGAAAAAGGCCTTTTATATAGCGGGAACGGGCAGACCAGGTCCCGTTCTTATNGANGTTCCGATGGACGTTCAGAAGGAAATAATCGATTTTGAATATCCCGANAAGNTTGAAATACGCTCCTATAAGCCCANCACCTTGGGNAATAAGCTTCAGATCAAAAAAGCTCTTGACGCTCTCAAAAAATCCAAGAGTCCCCTTATTGTGGCGGGCGGAGGAATATTTGTCGCAAACGCGTGCAAAGAGCTTGTTAAGCTTTCGGAAATCTGCGATATTCCCGTTATTTCAACNATGATGGGTATAGGCGCAATACCTACGGGACATAAAAATTATTACGGCATGCTNGGCAGCCACGGCAGAAGAACCGCCAATCTTGCGCTTAATCAGTGCGATCTTGTTATAGCCCTGGGAGCGCGAATGAGCGACAGATCGGTAGCTTCCCTCGCTCCTTTAACGGANACTGCCGTTATCCATATAGACATTGATCCCGCCGAAATCGGCAAGAACGCTCCGGTAAATATCCCTATTGTGGGCGATGTTAAGATGATTTTGGAACAGATTCTTGAGGATATTGAGCCTATGAAGCATGAGGAATGGCAGGATCAGCTTTACCGCAGCAAGCTTGACAGCGAAGAGCTTGCAATCTCCAACNGCTTCAAAAGCGAGCTTGTAAGCCCCAAGACGTTTATTAAAGCACTGTGCAGAGCATTGCCCCAAAATCGTGTTATCTGCTCGGATGTCGGTTCAAATCAGATATGGGCTGCAAATAATCTTGAATTGAAGGAGGAGGGCAGATTTGTCACCTCCGGCGGCATGGGAACAATGGGCTACGCTTTTCCCGCCGCAATAGGCGCAAAGACCGCAAGGGCGGACAGCGAGGTAGTTGCTCTCAGCGGTGACGGAAGCTTCCAGATGTGCTTTATGGAGCTTGCCACCGCGGTACAGCACGGTATNAATGTTAAGGCTGTTGTGTTCGTCAACAATTATTTGGGCATGGTAAGAGAATATCAGGACAGGAACTTTGCGGGCAGACGTACAATGGTAGACCTCAGCGGCAGCCCAGATTTTCTTAAAATCGCGGAGGCATACGGAATAAAGGGCGAGACTGTCAGCAGCAACGATAAAATCGATGAAGCCGTCAGGAAAATGGTGGAAGCAAAGGAGCCTTATCTGCTTCAGGTAATGGTGGATATGAATGAAAAATCCGTTATTGAATGATTTGCCCTCTTGATTTTTTGAATATTGACTTGAAAGGATTTTACAAGATGAAGCACACACTTTCTATACTGGTGGAGAACCACGCGGGCGTGCTGGCACGAATATCGGGTCTTTTCGCGCGCCGCGGATTTAATATACACAGCCTTGCGGTGGGTGTTACGGAGGACGAAAAGATCTCCCGTGTAACAATAGTCGCCGACGGAGACGACTACACCCTTGAACAGATAGAAAAACAGCTTAACAAGCTTATAGACGTTATCAAGGTACGCACCGTCAAGCCCGAAGAGCTTCTGGAAAGAGAGCTTATACTGGTAAAGGTAAGCTGTAACGCTCAGCAAAGGCATGAGCTTATTTCCATAGCAAAAATAACGCAAGCGAAAATTTCCGATATTTCCGTTGATTCCATGACCTTAGAGTTATCCGACTGTCAGTTGCGTCTTGAAAATTTTCAAGAGCTGCTGCGTCCTTACGGAATAAAGGAAATAGTACGCACAGGTACTATCGCTATACAAAAGGGTACTTCCGCACTGAGAATTTAATTCAATAATTTCGTACAATTAGGGGCATTGCTCCAAATTATAAAATAAGGACGGTATTGTAAAACATACAAAGCGTATACGTATCGTTCGCAGCTCGCTTCAAGCGTAAAAAGAAAAGGAGAAACAACTATGGCAAAGCTTTATCATCAGGAAGACTGCAATCTGTCGCTTTTGGACGGAAAGAAAGTAGCCATTATCGGCTACGGCAGCCAGGGACACGCACACGCGCTCAACTTAAAGGACAGCGGCGTTGAAGTCATTATCGGTCTTTACAACGGAAGCAAATCATGGAAAAAGGCGGAAAAGGCGGGATTTACCGTTATGACGGCCGCAGACGCGGCAAAGGCTGCCGACATCATTATGATACTTATAAACGACGAACGTCAGGCTGATATGTACAAGGAGAGCATCGCTCCCAATCTTACCGCGGGAAAGGCTATCGCATTCGCTCACGGCTTCAATATCCACTTCGGTCAGATCGTACCTCCCGCTGACGTTGACGTTATCATGATCGCGCCCAAGGGTCCCGGACATACCGTTCGTTCCGAGTACACAATCGGCAGAGGCGTTCCCTGTCTTGTTGCGGTACATCAGGACGCTACCGGCAGAGCAATGGACATTGCCCTTGCCTATGCGGCGGGAATCGGCGGTTCAAGAGCGGGCGTTCTTGAAACTACCTTTAAAATGGAGACCGAAACCGACCTGTTCGGCGAGCAGTGCGTTCTTTGCGGAGGCGTTACAGCATTGATGAAGGCAGGCTTCGAGACCTTGGTTGAGGCGGGCTACGATCCTCAGAACGCTTATTTTGAGTGTATTCACGAAATGAAGCTGATCGTTGACCTTATCTACAAGGGCGGCTTCGGCATGATGAGATACTCTATTTCCGATACTGCGGAGTTCGGCGATTACGAGATAGGCAAGAGACTTATCACCGAGGACACCAAGAAGGAAATGAAGAAGGTTCTCGGCGAGATCCAGGACGGTACATTTGCACGCAACTGGATCATGGAGAACAAAATGGGACGTTCCCACTTCAATGCTTGCAGAAGAATGGAAAGCGAGCATCAGCTGGAGCAGGTAGGCGCGGATATCCGCAAGCTCTACGCTTGGAACGAGGACGGAGAAA
Source organism: Oscillospiraceae bacterium (assembly GCA_014799365.1). GTDB lineage: Bacteria > Bacillota > Clostridia > Oscillospirales > Ruminococcaceae > Ruminiclostridium_E. Next base: position 9,827 of record JAAVIF010000033.1, on the reverse strand, counting down.
AGTCTATTGACGAGATTGCGGACGCTAAGTTCGGCAACTAATTAAAATAAGAGCTGTAACCGATGACTTTTTCTCATCAGTTACAGCTCTTTGTATTAAAAGCAGCTTAAAAATTAAATGAGGTGGAAAAGTATGAGCACAACAAATATTACTTGTCCGCACTGCGGAGAAACATTTGAAATAACAGAAGCAATCCAACATCAACTTGACGAAGAACTCAATCGTGAAAAGATTAAACAATCCGAATTACTTAAAAACCAGTATGAAAAACAGTATGCAAAAGAAATAAAAAAAGCTGTCGAAAGTGCTTTAAGGGAGGCAGAAGAAAAATTCGACAACGAACGTTATTCATATCAGATAGAGGTTGAAAAAGCAAAAAAATCTCTCGATTCGGAAGTAAAGAAAGTTAAACAAAATAATGAAATAGAAACAGAACGTTTGAAAATAGATGTTGAGAATTCACGTAAAAACGAAGAAAATCTTAGAAAGCAGTTAAATGATTTACATGATAAATTGAGTGAAGCAAATATAGCACGCGACAATGCAAAAGTTGATGCGCGTAAGGAATTGCAAGAAAAAGAAAAAGTTATCAGAGAGGAAGCGGAAAAACGCGCATCCGAAAACTTCAACACCAAGATACGCGAACAGGAGGAAACCATTAACCGTCTACGCGAACAACTGACCGAAGCAAAACAAGTAGCAGAACAAGGCTCACAACAATTGCAAGGAGAAATACTTGAACTTGATGTAGAACAAAATCTTCGTTCCAGTTTTCACTTTGATGATATTAAAGAGGTGAAAAAGGGCGAAAGAGGGTCTGACATAAGGCAAATTGTTAATGAACAGCAATATCAAAATTGTGGACTTATACTTTGGGAATGCAAAAACGCCAAAACATTTCAAAATTCTTGGATAGATAAACTTAAAGATGAATTAGCTAACGAAAAAGCGCAGATAGGTGTTATCGTATTCAATTCGCCTAATGGTTCATCGGCGGATTACGAAAAAATATCGGATAATATTTGGTTGGTTAAACCGCGTTATGCTATAATGCTTGCAACATTGTTGCGTCAAATCTTAATAAAAGTTTTTATTGCTAATCGTAATGCTCAAGGTAAAGATGCGAAAGTTGAATTGATGTATAATTATTTAACCAGCGGTGAATTTGCAAATCGTGTTAACTATATTATTGAGTCATATGATGAAATGAAAAAACAGATAGACACAGAAAAACGTCAAGCTGAAAAACGTTGGGCGGCACAGGAAAAAATCCTCCAGAAAACAATGAATAGCTTATACGGTATGGGTGGAGATTTACAAGGAATTATTGGACGAGAAGTTATTGCGTTACCATCTAATGATGATGAATAATATCAAATAACTGTTTTAGACATGACATAAAAAATCACCTCTGTTTTTCGGAGGTGATTTTTTATTGACAAAATGTGCGGTGTGATGTAAAATAATTACAATAGTTGTTATTCTATATGAATTGGTGATTAGGTTCAGAAAAATATAATGTTATAAAAGGAGAGGATAACAATGAAAACAAAATACACCTTTAAAAAAATAAACCCCGGCGAATTTGACAAGCTTAAACCCTTATTTGGAGACAACGAAGAAAAGTGGCTCAAATATCGGGCGGGCAGATTGGAGCAATTTGAAAAAAGCGATATTGACGTATACGTTATCGAGCATAACGGCGCATTTATAGGAGAGGTCTCCGCGATCTATTCATGTCACAGTCTGCCCGATGAAGCTATTCCGAATGTAAGGGCTTATTTTGAGGCTTTCAGGCTTGAAAAGGAATATCGGTGCAAAGGACTGGGACAAAAGCTCATGAATTACGCACTTGATGATTTGAATGGCCGCGGATATACCGAGTTTACAATAGGCGTTGAGGACGATAACGATATAGCGAAGCATATTTATTTTAAGTTAGGGTTTACAGAGGAGATCAACCGCGGTCACGGAAATGAATTTGATCCTTGCGAGTATACGCTTTATATAAAAAGAAATTAAAAGGAATATCGCATCATATGCTTTTAAAGAAAATAAAAAAAGAAAGACATTGGATATTTGCCGATTATCAAGCTACATGGAATTACGGCTACGATTTTATGCTGGATGCCGCGCAGGCTGTAATTGACAGCGATCTGAAAACCGAGCTTGAACGTGTGGCAATAGGACAAATCGACATGGGCGGTCAGACGGAATGTATAGAGGAGGTTCGCAGGGCGGGAAATGTGTTGAGAAGGTGTGGAAGGCTGAAAGAGGAGCAAGGTGTATTGATGATCGCCGGAATAAGCCATATGATGGGCTGTCCCGTTCAGCTTATGTTTTACAATCAGACAAATGTTATCCGCCTGTGTATTCCTTCTCTTTACAAAAATATTTTCAAAAAAGGCGGTAAAAACGCTTTTACAACGTATTTGTGCAGTATGGAGATTAAAGCGTACTGCGCGGCGGCGGTAATGGACAAGGAGCTGCATGCCGAGAGCGGGTAAAATCGGTCAAACAGTTAAATATAATCGGTACAACGCTGTATTAAAAGGAGTATAATACATATGGAAATCAAACGCTACACAAAAAATGAGATCGACGACGTGATCAACTTTGAGCTTAACCTCAGAAAAGAAGAAACGTTCTGGGGGTGGACGATCAACAGCGAATATAAGGAAAGCGTAAAAAACAGCTTTGATGATGTAAGATTTGAAAATTCCGTTTCATTGCTTGCCTACATGGACGGCAAGGTAGTGGGAAGAATCGATTCCTCTTTGATTTGCAGTCACTTTGACGGTACGGTAAAGGCATATCTTGATTGGATATGCGTGCTGAAAAGCTATCGTCACAGAAAGGTTGGGCAGGAGCTGTTGGCGGAGTTAAGAAAAATTTTAAAAAACGAATATAAGGTCGATACCTTGATCGCTTTAATGGCAAGAAATTATGAAGCGCAAAAGTTTTACCGTTCCATTGAAAACGCAGACGTGCATGACGAAGGGATTTGGATAGAATGCTGAGCGAATGGCGGTACAAGGCTTGGCTTTGCGCCGATATTGAGAAAAACTCTAAAGCCATTACATACAAGAGGGGAAAATAATGAAAAAAATAGTCGAATATATAAAAAGCCGTTACAATCCGCTTTCGATTATTGTATACGGTTCCTTTGCCGACGGCTCCAATAACGAACACAGCGATTTTGACGCTTTGGTCATCGTAAAAGACGGCGAAAAGCTTCACGACGTTTCCTTTGTGAGCGAAATTCAGCTTGATGTGTTTGTATATCCCGTTTCTTATTTTAAAAATGATTTTGACTGCGCCGAGATCATTCAGATATTTGACGGTAAAATAATTNTGGATAATGACGNTGTGGGAGNAAAGNTTAAAGAAANAGTAAACGGGTATCTGGAAAGCCTGCCTTACAAAAAGACGGCAAAGGAAAACAGANAGCAGGTAGAGTGGTGCAAAAAAATGCTGCTGAGAGCCNNGCGGAAGGACGCCGAGGGAATGTTTCGGTGGCACTGGCTGCTGACAGAAAGCCTGGAGATCTACTTTGACCTTTTGGGGAGAATGTATTTCGGACCAAAGAAAAGCTTAAGGTATATGAAAGAAAATCAGTCCGCTGCTTTTGGGTTGTACA
>JAAVIF010000033.1:0-6182 GCA_014799365.1 Oscillospiraceae bacterium | reverse complement strand
GCGCTNCAAANNTTGGATTATGANGCNTTGNAGCNGTGGATAGNNTTTCTTGACGGTATTGCGGAATAAAAAGGAGTATTGAAAAAATGTTTAAAATCTATAACAGCGGAAAAGAATTTATAGAGGAAAACAGGGAAATTTTTGATAAATATCCCCTTGAAACCGTTTTTTACGAGGCCAACGCAAATGCCATGTATGACGATATGTCAAATGGCTTTGCGGTAAAGGCTTACGACGAAAATGGCTTTATGCTTGCTATACGCAATCTTCATTTCCCAATGGTGCTTTTCGGCGACAGCCGCTTTTGCGGAGAGTTAGCGGAGGAACTGTATAGAAATAATCTTACTTTTACTAAGCTTGTGGATACAGGCGGACACGCCGACGCGTTTTTTGAAAGCTACGAAAAAGCGGCGGGAGGAACTCACAAGCTTTCGCTTAAAATGGATATTATGAAATGCCATAGCTTAAAAGATGTTGATACAAGCGAAATCAAAGCCGTTGATCTGTCAAACGCCGAGGAGATCGCGGAGCTTAACGTGGAATTTTCAAAGGAAGCGTTAAATGAAGAATATGATTACAATTACGCTTTGGAGAGAGTAAAAAGTCAAATCGCCGATTACTCCGTGATTTTCAGGGACGGCAGGATCGCGGCAATAGCAAAGAAAACAAGGGAAACAGACAGGCTTTGCGGAATTTCCTTTGTTTACACCCGCAGAGAGTACAGGGGACAGGGCTTNGCGCGAAAGGTCGTTGCATTTATCACAAAAAGTATACTTGACAGCGGAAAGCTGCCGTATCTTTACGTTAATAAAAGCAATCCTGTTTCAAATCATCTTTATTTGAGNATGGGCTTTGAGTACGTTAATCCGCAGACGGAATACAAATATATTTNGGACGGAAAACAAGAGGAATGACAATGAATTTTAACANAAAAGCCTTTTGGCGTGATATTCTGGAGCAAAANGAAAAAGCAATAAAAGAATATTTTCACGATAACGCTTATGTAAATTGNCACTGTACCGACGAGCATTTTACCGTANANGAATTTATACGCGNAAACTGCGAATACCCCGGNGAATGGGCGGGAGAGANCGAGAGAGAGGAAAGAACGGGAGATTTGGTAATAACGGCCGTTCACGTGTACGGAAAAAACGATGAATCTTTATCATTTCACGTGACCTCTTTTATAAANCTTNAAAACGAAAANATCATATCGGTTGACGAATATTNGGGCGACGACGGCTTGCCGCCGCAGTGGAGAATCGATAAAAAGATAGGAACATCGATAAAGCGGAAAGGAATAAAATGAAAGATTGGTTCACCATAGATAAAATCGATCCCGAAACATATATAATAAGCGAATACCGCCACTGGGAGGAAACCCACGCGTATCTTTTAAACGGAACAGACCGCAGTCTGCTTATAGACACGGGCTTAGGAATATGCNATATTTACGACGAGGTGATAAAGCTTACCGATAAACCAATTACCGCCGTCGCTACGCATATTCACTGGGATCACATAGGCGGACACAAATTTTTTCCCGATTTTTANGCNCATGAGGACGAATTAAGCTGGTTAAAAGGCGAATTTCCCTTATCCGATGAAGTAATAAAAAACATGGTAACNGATCGCTGCGACCTGCCGCAGGACTTTGATATAAACAAATACGAATTTTTTCAGGGTACCCCCACAAGAGTTTTAAGGGATAATGACAAAATAGATATAGGCGCACGGGTCATTGAGGTATTGCACACTCCCGGTCACTCCCCGGGGCATATGTGCTTTTGGGAGCGGGAAAGAGGTTATTTGTTTACGGGCGATCTGGTATACAAGGATACANTGTTTGCTTATTATCCCTCCACCGACCCCGACGCTTACCTTGCTTCCCTTGAAAAAATCGCGGAGATTCCGACAGAAAAGTTGTTCCCCGCTCATCATTCCCTTGATATTCAGCCCGAAATTATCGTAAGAATGAGAGACGAGCTCGGGAAGCTAAAGGAACAGGGCAAGCTGTGCCACGGCTCGGGAACATACGATTACGGAGATTGGGCGATTTGGCTTTAATATAATGTAACAATTTCTATTTATAAAAGGCAATAAGGAGCAAAAATGATAATTCTTATAGCGGGAGCTTCTCATACGGGAAAAACTTTGCTTTCCCAAAAGCTGCTCGAAAAATACAAAATCCCCTATCTTTCGATAGACCACTTAAAAATGGGACTTATCCGAAGCGGCAAAACCGATTTGACCCCAAATGACGACGATAAGCTTACGCCTTATCTTTGGGATATTGTCAGGGAAATAATTAAAACCGCCGTTGAAAACAGTCAAAATCTTATAATCGAGGGAATGTATATTCCTTTTGACTGGAAAAAGGATTTTGACGAAGAATATTTAAAAGAAATACGCTTTTACTGTCTTGTTATGACCGAGGATTATATAAAAAATCATTTTGAGGATATAAAAAGGCATGCAAGCGAGATCGAAAACAGATTGGACGATTCGGAATTAAGTATTGAATGGCTGCTTCGGGATAACAAGTTAAATTACGAGGCCTGCAAAAAATACGGCTGCAATTGTATTTTAATAGATGACGAATATAATGCGGATATTGAATTAAAATAGAAAGGAATGAAGCCAAATGACGATTTTTTACGAATTTGACGGCAAGCTGTACGCCAATATCACCAACAAATGCCCCTGCGCCTGCACCTTCTGCATACGCAAAAACAGCGACAGCGTAGGCGGCAACGACAGCTTATGGCTTGAACATGAACCGAGCTTTGAAGAGATAAAGGAAGCCTTTGACAGCTTCGACAAAACGGGACTTTCCGAGCTGGTTTTCTGCGGCTACGGCGAGCCTATGATGAGAGCGGATATTTTGCTGCAAACGGCGGAGTACGTCAAGGCAAATACCGATATGAAAATACGGATAAACACAAACGGCTTGGTGGCCTTAATGAACCCTCATTTTGACATTTCTTCTTTAAAGTATAAGATAGACAAGGTTTCCATAAGCCTAAACGCTTCAAATCCCGACAAGTATTTTCAAATCACCAACCCGAAATACGGTCTGCCATCCTACAACTCAATGCTGAATTTTGCTTTGAGAATACAGGAATTTGTTCCCGAGGTTTCATTTACGATAGTTGACTGTGACTTGGGAGAGGAAGAAACAGAGCTTTGCAAGGAAAGGGCAAGGGACGTCGGCATACCTTTAAGGATAAGACATTATGTAAAGGATAACGAAAAGTACGAATAAACCGATTTGTAAATAAGCTTCCCTGTTGTTTAAAAATCATAGGCAGACTTGACAAATATACTTTATTTTGTTATACTCATAATAGTAACTATTACTATTTAGGCGGTTTTTGCTATGAAAAACTCCAAACAACGAACTTTGATTCTCGATACCATAAAAAACAACCCTATTCACCCTACCGCAAAAGAGGTGTACAACCAAGCAAGGGAGAAATGCCCAAATATAAGCTTAGGCACCGTTTATCGCAATTTAAGCGCGCTTACCGAAATGGGCTTAATAAAACACATTGCCGTGTCCGACGGCTGCGACAGGTACGACGGCAGGCTGGACAGACATTTTCACCTTATTTGCAGCGGCTGCGGCAAGGTAAAGGACGTTGAGCTTGAAAAGTGCTTCTCACCTGAAAAGTACGCGGAGGAGCAAACGGGTTATAAGGTCGATGAGATCGATATTGTTATGAAGGGATATTGTCCGGAGTGTTGGGTCATGAAAAATAAACCTTGTGAATAAACCAAATATAATAAATACAAGCGGCACCGATAAAAAAGCTTTCGGTGCCGCTTTTTAATATTAAATGACAATATTTTTTTCGCTTATTTCACATCGGTCAAAAGCGCGGAAAGCTCCGCCAAAAGCCCTTTTCCGCCGTTTACGTTTATTTCCGAAACATGCTCGCATATTCTCTCGATATATTCAAGCTCCTTTAATTTTCTCAAAGTGGCGTTTTCGTCCATAAGCTTAGCGGTATTGAGCAGTGAGCGGGTGGAAGCAACCTCTTCCCTGCGGGTGATAACATTAGCCTGCGCTCTTTTTTCCGCCGCAAGCACAGAATTCATTATTTCGCTTATCTCGCCGGGGAGTATTATATCCTTGATGCCCGCGCTGCTTATATCAATAAAGGAACGTGCGGTCTTTTCGCGCAGCGCGTTAATCACCTCGTCGGAGATCTTGTCTCGGTTTTCCAAAATTTCGTCGGTTTTATATTTGCTTACATATTCGCGGAGAGTAAGCTGGCATAAGCTGTACAGATATTCGTAAAGATTTTGGGCAATATCCGCCACTCTGCGGGCGTCGGTGACCTTGTAAAACATGGTAAAGTTTAATCTCAGGGCAACCTTGTCCGCAGTTAATATCTCCTGTCCCGTTACCGAAAGCTGTCTTGTTCTCATGTCCTCATGCTCGGCGGTAACATTTATATTCCCTTTCCAGAAATAGTACTTGCCCGGCTCCAGCATTCCCATGTACTTGTTGTCAAAATAAAGCCTTGCCGTTTCGTGAGAGCCTACGTTTATTTCGGTGTACATTTTGTCGGGGATCTTTTGAACCACCGCCGAGGTAAATGCGTAGGTCAGATCGGGATTATCGATATTTATCATGCGGAACTCGTGTTTTCCGCCCTCTTTCCAAAAGCCGTATCTTCCCGCGGTGAAAACCTCTCTGAAATTTCCGTCGAGATAATGAAAGCAAATCTCATTGTCGGCTACTTCAACAAGAGTAAGCTTTTCCTTGCCATCTCCCGTTGCCATAATGCTGTCTATCGTGCAGCCGACCGGCACAAACGCCTGAAAAACGCTGACAGGCTCAATGTTTGAATCACCGAAAACATGATACTTGCCCGTGTCGAGTATCTTAACGAATTTCCCGTTTTTGTAAAGTATTCCTTTTTCTCTTCCGTCAATAATTACTTTCATCTGATTTCTCCCTTAAAAAGCACCTTTAGAACCTGTCTTCACAAAATTTGTGCGTGGATTTTCGAGCAAATTTTGTCGAGGGCAAGGCGGAAAGCCGCAGGAATACTTTCCGGTATTTAAGCGACTTCTGCGAAGTCGCACCAAGGCTTTCCAACGCAGTCATCGGCAAAATTTGCCGAAAAGACGCGTACAATATTTTGTGAAGACAGGTTCTTATTATAAATTTCCGAAGAAAAATTATTTGAAGCCGTTCCCGACATCTTTTACGCGGCGAAAAAAATAAGCGTACGCAAAAACGCCGCGGTGAAAAATTTCATGGCTAACGTTTTGCGGGGCGCGGTATCCTTTTTCCGGCAAGGCGTAAAAAATGCTGCCGCAAAACCGCATCAATCCCAAGGGAATAAAGCGTTTTGAAGCGCGGGTACGGCGTTTGTTAGCAGGAGTCGAACCTGATTCGGAAAAACCGAATTAACCTGTGCGAATATACATGAAAAACATGTTATATTCAATTATCTTGATGACTTTTGAGTTCATCGGCCAAATCCAATTGGCTGCTTCCAACAAGCAGGCGGGATTCGAACCCGCAAAGAGCAGGGTACAGCAATACGGCAGCCGCATGGCGGAGCGCAGCTCATCGCCCTACTTGCCTTTAAAAATCAAAGGCTTTGGAAAACGAAACCCTGCAAAAAAATTATAGCTTAAATTTTAGCGCATTGCAATAGTGAAACAATACAATTTATCGGCAATAAAGTTAGAACTTTCGTACATAAAAATGTACGTAAAAAGCAAAAAAGAAAAACCTTTTTAAGTTTCCCTAAAATTTTCTCAGTCGGCGAAAAGCCTTTTTAAAATTGCGTTTAATATAAAGTTCTTGGTTGCAGCAATGGGGCGTTTGTGCTTTTTTTAGAACTACGCTTTATGTAATCTGCTTTTTTTCTCGGAAGCGAGTGCAGTTTGCGCTCCCGCGCGGGGCTTAAGATGACACCAAAGGGGGGCGAAGGTGCAGTAAACGCCGCCTATGTTACAGTTTTCAAAAACATATGCGGACTTTAAAGCACTCAACATCATATGTTAAGTGCGAAAAGCTCGGCGGCATTCACTGCCCCACTCTCCCCCCTTAGGTTTCACCTTAAGAATCCCTTCCTTACCCCCCTCTATGCGTAGTGCTGATTTTTTAGTTGTTTTCTTCAGAAAGTATGTGCGTGAAATGTCACTTAGGTAAGTTT
>JAAVIF010000032.1:1947-8515 GCA_014799365.1 Oscillospiraceae bacterium | reverse complement strand
TCATGATCATCTTATAGACAAAAATTTATAGGGTCTATAAGATGATCATGAATTGCACCCTAAGCACTAATTTTCGATCGACAACCAAAAATGTCTATACATTGATCGAAAATTAGTATTAGACACAATATTGATTTTACTGATATAATTTTAGCATTATTTGGGCAAAAAGTCAATAAAAAGTAAAAAAATAAGTGGAATATTTTTGTGCGGCAGCAAAGATTTACCAATGTGGAAACGATTGATATGTAATACTAATCCCTTTTAAAACTGTTGGATTAGTGTTTAGGGTGCAACCCTTTTTAAACTATGGATTTTTCCATAGTTTAAAAAGGGATTGGTATAACGGAAAATCCGAAAAAGACCCGGAAAACAAAAACTCGCTTTGATTTTTTATCTCAAAAATTATAACAAGCCGCTGCTTTGGTGTTAAAAGCAGCGGCTTGTTCTTTATTGTAAGCGTATATGAACGCCGGTCGGCTTCACTTTTCTTCTCCCTTTATTTTTTCCATGATCCCGTCAAAAGCACTCTCTGAGGGTTCGATCCCGCTTTCCCTGACCGATTTTACGATCTCGGCCTTGCTTACCTTACCGTTTACGGAGACCTCTCCGCCGTCCGCCAAGCTTAAAGAATCGGTATGCTTTGCTTTGCCGATAATTACCGCGGCGGTTATTGCGACAACTGCCGCAGCAGCGGAGCAAAGCCATATCCAAAGGCCGCTGCTTTCTTTTTTGCCCGTTTCGGAAATAATTGCCGCAACTTCTCCTATTCCTTCTTCCTCCGCCGCATACTCGGCCTTTTGGGAAGCGTTGGCGTTATTTGCGGCGTCGGCAGCCTGTGGGATCGTATCGTTTTCGGCATGATTTCCTCCGAAGGTTTGCGCTTCGGGTATCGCAATATCGTTTGTGACGGGGCTTGCGTCGGAAGAAATACCGTTAACGTTGGAAGGAACGTCTACGTTGCTTTCTACGGCGGTATTGTCCGCTCCGACAGCGTCTACACCGATCTCGGCCGCTATTTCGGTTTCGGGTTCTATTCCGATTGCGATTACTGTTTCGGGAACCCCTATAGTGGGATCGGTTTTAAGGACAAATACAAGCTCTAAGCTTCCGGTGTTGTATTTTTGATATATCTCGTTTTCTATCACGTCTTTTTCTTCTTCGGGGTATTTATCGAGATATACCAAAATATGCCGGCTGTTTTCAAGCTCCGCGGCTGCCTGCGGATATATACGCTCTATTTCGTCCTTGACCCTGACGCGGTATTCGTGTGAATATTCACAGTCCTCAAACCTTATATGATGTTCGGAGGAAATAAGAGCGCATATCTCCTGCTTTCTTGCTTCGTCCGCGTTAACAACGCCTATTTCCCATAAATAATGTATTACCTCGGTTTGGGTGGCAACATGGTATTCGGCCATACTGTTGTTGGCAACATAGCTTACGTCCTCGGGATAGCCGTTTAATTCCCAGTATTCAAGAATATTTTCAATATCGCCCGTGCCTGTATAATAATTGCTCAAAAAATCGGAGTTATCCGCGGGGGCTGTCTCGTTTGGAACGGGGGCAGCGATAGGCTCGATAACAGGTTCGACGGCCTCAATAGTCTCCTCTGCGAGCTCAGTATCCGTCGAAGGTACTGCGGGGTCATAGGGCGGCTGTGTCGTAATAATGGGTTGCTGCGCTGCCGAAAAGTAGGGTTCCTCCGCTTCCGACACGGCACTTGCAAAGGCGTTGACCGATAAGGACAGGCAGGTCAAAGCCGCCGCCGTTATTGTTAAATATGTTTTTTTCAGCATAATGACGCTTCCTTTCTTTATTTAAAAGGCATATACATATATTTATAAGATAGATTTATTTTTAAAAAAAGGAAAAATAAGCTAAATAGCAGAAGGAAATGAAATATCATACCGATTCCATTTTAACCTCCCTGTAAAATCCAACAGTTAAAATGGGATCGCACCCAAAACACTGATCTCTTTTTTAAAAAAGGATCGGTATCAGACGGCTTGAAGCAATTCACGAAGCCGCTTCACGGCCTTTTGGTATCTCCAGACGGCAGTGCCTAAGGGCATGTCCAATATTTCCGCTATCTCACGGAATTTAAAGCCGCCGTTTATGTGCAGGGTAACGACTTGCCTTTCCCCGTCCTCAAGTTTTTCCAAAGCCCGCTCAATATCAAGCTTTTCGCTTCGGTCACTTTCGGGAGCGTACAGCATACCCTCGCAGTCCTCAAGGCTCACCGTTTGCTTGGATTTTCTTAAGTAGTCCACCGCCAGGTTGCTTGCGGTCTTGAAAATATAGGCCCTCGGCTTTGAAATATCAACGGGAGGGGAGTAATAAAGCTTAATGAAAACCTCCTGCAATATATCCTCCGCCGTTTCCCTGTTTTGCACTATGCGCGCAATTACCGTCATTATCGGCGTTTTCATATCGTTGTAAACCTCCTCGAAGGCCGATATATCGCCGTTTGCAATATGATAAAGCTTTGATTGCAATTCCTTATCCGTCATATCCAAGCTTTCCTTTCGTTTTTGCTTATTTTCCTTTTCACTTACTATAACGTAAATAAGGTAAATTTTTATTGGAATCGGGTAAAAAATTATATGAATATTTTTGCCGAAAAACAGTCGCTTTAAAATCATACCACACTCTTTTTAAACTGACGTGATACTCACAGTTTAAAAGGGGATTGTACCCTAATACTAATTGAAAATCATATTGTAGACAAAATTTTACAGGGTCTACAATATGATTTTCAATTACACCCCAAGCACTAATTTCCNATCGACAGCAAAATTTGTCTATACTTTGATNGGAAANTAGTATAAACGCTAATCCAACAGTTTTANAAGGGATTAGTATTAACAACCTGTGGTTGAGTTTTGATGCTTTTTCTTAAACAATTTTATGGTTGTTTTTTTNCGAAAAGTCAGCTATAATAAAGAAGCGGTGAGTTTGCNAATTCGGTGAAAAAAACAATATTACAGGAGGAAGCGTATGTTTGATCAAGCTGACTTTGGAAAAAGGGTGAAATCGTTTCGGCAAAAAAATAATTATTCTCAAAAAGAAATAGCTGTCAGAATAGGCGTTTCGGAGCAGGCAGTGTCAAAGTGGGAAAACGGGGAATGTTTGCCCGACGTTTACAATTTAAAGCTGCTGGCACAGATTCTCCGNGTTTCCGTCGATAGCTTATTGGATACCGAAATTCAGAATACCGAAAAAATTATCGAAACGATCATGATCGGCGGAGCGCGCTTTGACATAGTTGAAAAACCGGAAGCTATATTTGCGGGAAAAATTTTATACGCAAAGGATTTTCCCGATGCGGACAGTTTTAATTCCGCGATAGATTCACTGCCGGAAGAAGACAAACAAGCCGCATTTAGCAAATTGAAAGAAAGCGTATTGCCGATTTACGACATACATTTAAGTATAAATTTTTGGCTTGACGAGAAGCAGCGCGCTTTTGGATTTGTAAGAGAAGTCATGACAGAAGAGCAGCCTGATGGCACAGATGTTTACAAAATGCCTTCCTCATTATTTATAAGGACATATACGGACAAAGAAACGGCGCATCTTGTCAGCAAGGAACAATGCGAAATATGGGAGCTTTTCGCATATATCNGNGATTATTTTATGCCGNCNCACGGCTTCAGAACAGCCCAAAACGGAGCGCAGGAATTGGAAGTGTTTGATACATTTGAGCATAAATCCGGCTTTGCTTATATNCCGGTAGANAGTATGTCCAAATANGCNCGGAACNATAATTTATACTAATCCCTTTTAAAACTGCTGGATTAGTGTTTAGGGTGCAGCCCTTTTTAAACTATGGATTTTTCCATAGTTTAAAAAGGGATTGGTATTACGTATATTTATTTTGNAAACACAGNGGCAAATCGAATTTTGCGGAAAAGAGGGNNTACTCGTTTGGAAAANTATANAATNCTTATGGAAATAAACAGGAAANNGATATTTGCAGAGGAAATATCGGAGATAGAAAAAGAGGAAACGGTATCGATTTTACTGAACGGAATATGCNGTAAAGAGGATATTCTTAAATATAAAAAGCGNATGAGGGTAAATCCCGAAACGGATAATATATATCCCGATTACTATATTCCGCCGTANAANGGAAATAAGAAGTTACGNCTTATTCAAGGCTATTTGCCNAAAACCAATATACTGTATGCAAATCATTATGAGCTGGAAATCCTCCGATTGCTTTTTATGTTTGCGCCCGAGAATGAAAAAGTNAACGAGCTTGTGGGAAATACATTNCGGAGNCTGAAAAATACCTGCTTCGGTAACTCATGTACAGAGGGCGAGTGTATAGCGGCCGGAATCAGTGTGTTGAGATTTTTNGCCGTAACGCNGCCNAATGACTTGGAATGGANAGATAAATTGCTAAGTCCATTAGGTAATATGTTCCTTTCNTTNGGAANCGGNCANGCCGCGTCACAGAAAGGAATACCNNTGTCATACTTACTTATGGCNTTTGCNGACATAAACAACGAAAAAACACGGGATTTAATAACACAAAAGAAAGAGTGGCTGTTNGATCTGCTGAGAAGANGCTGGATTACGGGTAAACTGTCTAACGGTAAAATATCGGAAGGGGACAGCTATAACTTAATGGGAAAATATATNATAAGAAATGCGATAGGTACNTTGCCGGGGTATGAAGATATAGCTAAGCATGAGATATATGTAAGCGGCAAGGACGAGCGTTGCTACTGCGATATTTGATNCTGATCCTTAATTTTAAAGGGGTAAAAGCACTGATTTTCAATTATATGTTCAATAAAAAAAGCTGCCGTTTGCGACAGCTTTTTAATTTTTATACTAATAACCATTTTGACACAGGAAAAACAAAGTCAAAATGGTTATTACACCCGAAGCACTATTAACCAATTAAAAACTATTTTTCCAATTTTTAATTGGTTAATAGTATTATAATNCCCAATTTATCGGCTCAACTCCGTTTTCCCGCAAAAAGCTGTTGGCCTTGGAGAAATGNCGGCAGCCGAAAAATCCGTTATAGGCGGATAATGGACTTGGGTGCGCGGCGGTCAGTATCAGATGCTTGGGATTGGTGATAAGCTTTGTTTTTTCTCTTGCGTTTGCACCCCAAAGCAGATATACAACGGGCTCGGGCTTTTCGTTAACATGCTCTATTATTTTGTCGGTAAGAAGCTCCCAGCCCCTTCCTCTGTGGCTGTTGGCCTGTCCCATGCGGACGGTAAGGGCGTTGTTGAGCAGCAGTACGCCTTGCTTTGCCCACGCCGTAAGCTCTCCGTGAGGGCAAGGCTCTATTCCCAGATCGGCTTTAAGCTCGGCATAAATATTTTTCAGCGACGGAGGAATAGGACAGCCTTTTTTTACCGAAAACGCCAGTCCGTGAGCCTGATTTGGCTGATGATAAGGATCCTGTCCGATAATTACCGCCTTGATGTTATCGTAATCGGCGTAGCGCAAAGCGTTAAAAATATCGTTCATAGGCGGGAATACGGTATAACGGTTATACTCCTGCTTTAAAAATTCCCTTAAGTTAAGATAGTATTCCTTTTTAAATTCGTCGGCTAAAATTTCGTCCCATTTGTTTCCNAAGTTGACCATGTTATTTAATTCCTTTTTTTAGTCTATGCGTTCCGAATAGCTGTATGTGGTATGGCCTCGTCCGTATTCGTTTCCGAGTNTGTGATTTCTTTCTCTCAGATACATTCCGCCCAAGACGCCGCAGGCCACCGATAAAATTAGAATTACCACAATGCAGAAAACCACTGCCGATAAGGAGCAGACGCGTTTTTCCTTTTGCTTGTTACGGCCGCTTTCGTTCATCTGGTTATANCCACTCGCCGGAGCGTTATAGGGCGGAGGNGCAAAGCCGTTATTGTAAAAGCCTTCTCTTTGCGGAGGGATCAATCGAACGGTTTCCTCCGCCGGTACGTTTTGTTCCGTTTTTCCGTCGTTTGGTTCTTCTTTGTTTTCGTTTATTTCCGNCGGCTCTTCCGTTGACTGCTCTGTATAATTTTCAAGCGGGTCTGCGTCGGTGATTTCTCCGATCGGGNCCCGATTTTCCGATAAGCTGTCGTCAGCCCTTGTGTTTTCTGCGTTTTCCGTGTTTTCCGTTTCCGAAATAACCGTGACGTTTGTGTCAATCGCTTTTTCGGAATATTCGGGCTGAATATCCGCTCCGTAATTTGGATTGGGTGTTCCGCATATCCCACAGAATTTATCGGTGTCCTTCAATTCAACACCGCATACAGTACATTTCATAATTATATCTTTTCCTTTCGGCTTTCTTTCTTAAATACGGTATCCTTCAAATCGGTTCTTGCGTAATCGAACAAATACTGCTGCGCGATTCCCGCGTATTCTCCGACGCATTCGGGCAGACCGTCGGGATAATAATAAGCGTTTATTCTTTTTATCCACACGTCCTTCGGCACGGCGGAGGTTCGGTACAGCCCGAACAGCAGAACGCAGTCGGCTACCTTGTCCCCTACGCCTTTAATGACCTTTAGGGCTTCTCTTGCCTCGTCGTCGGGAAGCGTCTTTATTTTTT
>JAAVIF010000032.1:0-1942 GCA_014799365.1 Oscillospiraceae bacterium | reverse complement strand
TNNACNTCGCCGCTGTTTACCTTTCTTGCCGCNTNGATTATGTACTTTGCCCTGAAGCCCGCTCTTAACGGAGCTAAATCCTCCTCGGAAAGTGACGAAAGCCTTTCGGCGGTCGGAAANGCGTAGCCGACCTCAATTTTCTCGCCGAAGCATTCGCAGAGCCTGTCTATTATTCCCGTAATACGCTTTATATTGTTGTTTTGGGAGATAATAAAGCTTATCAGCGTTTCAAAGGGAAGCTGCTTAAGCACCCGTATCTTTCTTCCTTTACANGCGGCCATTAAGGTCTTATCGGCTCCGAAGTCCTTTAANAGCTTTGAATAGTCAAGCGACAGATCAAANTAATCCTGCCAGAACGNCAGATCGTTTTCGGGGGCTTCTATTTCCACGCCTTCCTCTTTTTGGGTCAGTTTCACGTACTTATCGCCCGCANAGCCGTCAAATTCCGTCTCGGACAGCTCTCTGAACCTAAAGCACTGTCCGCAGAACAAGGTTTGCCTTAAGTCAAGACAATCGCATTTTATTGTAAAATTCATAAATTTTTTTGTTTTTCCTCTTGATATTTTACTAATATTATAATACAATAAAAGAGAAAACTCAACACAATTCGCAAAAATATTTTATGAATAATATGTGAAAATAACAGTAACGGAGGGAAAAACAATGCGAGAAAGCATACTGACGATACCCGTAAACGACGTTTTCGGACCCAGAGAGGGCTGTCCGATCTGCCGAATGAGAGANGGAATAGAGCAGCACATCTGCGAATACATAATGGGAGCGGCAATGATGGAGCCCGACGTACGAGTTGAGACCAACAAGTTNGGNTTCTGCAATACTCATTACAATCAGCTTTTNCAGCAAAACAACCGCTTATCCTTAGGNCTTATGNTAAGCACNCATATGGCNGAAAAGCAAAAGGAGCTTTTTGAAGCGAAGCTGCCTTTNGGCAAAGGAAAAAAGATCGAGCAGTTCGGCTCTACCTGTTTTGTATGCAGCAAGGTAAACTGGGGCGTAAATCACACTCTTGAAACGGTATTCCAGATGTACAGCAAGGACGAGGCCTTCCGNAAGCTGTTTTCACATCAGGAATTTGTCTGCATGCCGCACTACAAGCTTTTATTGAGCAAGGGNTCGGAAAGCATGAGCAAGGGAGANTTTNCCAATTTTAAAAAGGCGTTGGACGCTTTGGTAGGCGACTATATGAAACAGCTTACCGCCGACGTGGAGGAATTCTGCCAAAGCTTCGACTANCGCAACGCNGGCAAGCTTCACAACGAGGATATGGANCATGTNCGCAGCTCGGTTCAAAGAGCGATAGAGTTTCTGACGGGGAGAAAAGCGATAGAGAAATAGATAGAATATTTTAGCCCTATTAAAAACAGATAAACTGTTTTTAATAGGGCNAAAANATTTGCGGTNTTATCGTCATGCAAACTTTTCAAAAGNCGGCAAGGANTATTATATTTCGAGCCGCGCGCGTTCCGNGAGGAAAGAAAAAACAANTTCTCAAAAATCAGCATTGATGAGGTTATAACAAAAACAACTTTCTTGAAGGAACAAACGTGTCCAATAATCCGCTTTTTTGCGAAGCAAAAAATGCCGACGAAGTCGGCAAGGATTATTGGACGTTTTTCGAGCCGCGCGCGTTCCGCGCGGCAAGAAAAACTTGGCACCCCCAACCGGAATCGAACCGATAACTAACCCTTAGGAGGGGCTTGTTATATCCGTTTAACTATGGAGGCGTTGTATTTTATATTTACTGCCTTATTATTTTACCACAAAACGAAAATAAATGCAAGTACTTTTTGATTCAAGATAGGTATAATACTATGGGCTATCTGAAAAGTCGCAATTTGCACAATTTCTACTAATTGCGGACGCTTTCTGCGTCAAAAATGCTCGAAATATTACCATATTTCTCCGCTTTTTTCCTTGAAAT
>JAAVIF010000031.1 GCA_014799365.1 Oscillospiraceae bacterium | reverse complement strand
TATGCTTAAATTTTCCATGTCTGAATCTTCTGAAAGTGCTTTGAATACCTTTTCTAATACCCCTTCATCATTCCATTTCCGATATTTGGAATACACAGTTTGCCAAGGTCCGTACTTTTCAGGGAGCTCTCTCCATTGCGCTCCGCTTCTGGCAATCCACATCATTCCATTCAACATGGTGCGGTTATCTTTTGCCGGTCGTCCTTTGCCTGTATGTGGTTGGGGTAATAGATTTTCTATTCTTTTCCATTGTTCGTTTGTTATTTCATATCTACTCATGTTTTTATTTTACCATTTTTTGCCTTTTTGTGCAACTTTTATTTTTCAAACAATGCCTAATACTAATCCCTTTTAAAACTGTTGGATTAGTGTTTAGGATGCAACCCTTTTTAAACTATGGATTTTTCCATAGTTTAAAAAGTAGCTTGGCTACTTTTTAAATGGGTATTGGTATTATCGAAACAATTCTCCCTTTTATGAAAGGATCATACAAATGCTAAAGAAAATAATAAAAGTCATTTCATTTTCCGCCCTTGCGGTTTCGGTATTGGCACTTTCCGCCTGCTTCCCCGAAAACGCCGCTTACAAAAGCATAGACGGCTACTCCGATGTTGCCGCGGCAAAGGAGCTTTACGTCGGATTAAACAGCGGGCATTTTTATATGCAGGACAACGAAACGGGAGAGGTGACGGAGGAGTTTGCTTTCAGATACCGCGACGACGGGAATTTGACCTATTTTTCTATGGGTACCGAGGGAGAAAAGGTCTATTATGAGTTTCACAACGGGTCGGAGATAAATTACAAATATAAGGACGATTCGGAGTGGAGCTTTATTGGGCAGGGAGACGAAAGCTACCGCGTTTATGACAGAAAAAACCGCCACCCCTATACCACAGAGGGAGTTATTTCAATGAACGCTTACGCCGTTACGGACAGCAAGGTCGAGGAACAGGCGGAGGGTAAGAAAATAACCTTTTATTATGACGCCGCTCAATTTGCGGAATCCCTTTCGGAAATGGGGGAGATACAAAGCTTTGAAAGCAGTATCTGGCTGGACAGCGACGGGTACTGTTATCGGCTGGATCAAAAGGGAGTGTTTGAAAAGGACGGAGAAGAAGTGGTGTCGGATTTTTCAATGCTTATTGACAGTATGAATGAGCTTGGGGAGCTGAAAAGACCCGAGGTTTAATAAAAAAATGACCGATGTGCTTGGCGTCGGTCATTTTTTTGTATTTAATTTTACGGCGGCCTGTTGTTACCGAATTGTAATCAAATTGTAACCCTTTTGTAATTGACTTGAAATAAAAAAGGCATTAAAATTTATAAGAAGCGAAAAATTAAAACGGAAAGGAATATCCAAGGAATGAAAAAGATAAAAATAACGGCAATAACGGTTTTGGCCGCCTTGATTTTTACCGCTTGTTCAAATACGGCACCCGACGAGAATATAAACAACGGTGGCGTCATCACGGAAAGCGCGCCGAGTGAAAATGTAACGGATAAAAACGATGAAAACGGCAGTGCAACCGCTTCCGAAGCACCCGCTGAAACCGAGATCGAGCCTGCGCAGACCGATGAGGCCGAGTATAATTTTACGCCCGTTCTGACAGAGGACGATATTGAGTATATGGGCATACCGTATAAAGAGCTTACCGTCGACCGGTTTATTCAGCTTTGGGCGCAGTGCACAAGGGAATGTAACGTTCAAAGACTGTATGTGATCTCCTACGGCAACTGCAATTATGACGAGCTTGGCAGCGAGGAAAAGGGAAAACGCTCCGAGGAAGATGTTAAGGAATACATGGAGCAGCTGCTTCATTTGGAGCTCATTGGGCGTATGCTGTTCGGATATTACGACGTTGAGCTGCATGAATTGGAGGACGCTCCCGAGGGATATTACGACGACGTTGAAAATAAAGACGGCGAGCTGCACTATCTGATCACGTATAAGAGCATGATGTATGAAAACGGCTCTGTCTTTGCCGAGGGGAACGAGGAAAGGTGGATCACGCTGAAAAAGGTCGGCGGATATTGGAAGATAGGTATACAGTTTGCGTCAGCTCCTTACTTTTTTGAGGGAGGACCTGTGGCGGAGGGGAGCGCGGGCTGAAATGCGCAAGCAGCTTTATGCAAAGAATCGAATAGATAACAGCGATCTCTTACCGATAAAAACATGACCCGTCAAAACCTCATTTTTCCTTGATTTTGACGGGTGTTTTCATTACGTTTTTACGTTCCCTTTTTATACGTTTTCCTTTACAAGTATATTCAATCTGCTTCCTCCAACCGAGTAATTATTGTCCTTATCCGCTTCGCTCACAATGGAAACGTCAACAGCATAAACCATTCCGAGTTCGTTGTCGTCAAGTACTACCAATGTTTTTCCCGCTATTTCATAGTAAATATTATCGGTGTTTTGGTAAATCTGAGATATTTTTTCTTCCAATACTTCCAACGCGTTCTGCGAATGCAGCACATTTGTTTTTTCCTCGGTCTCTCCGCTTAACGCTTGTGGAATATTTTGAAAAACGTTTACCGAGTTTAAGGATAACGTCGCCAATTCGCCCGTTACCGCTATTCCGACGGATAATCTGTCGCAGGTTTCAATGCCGTCGATACATCTTATGAAATGGTAACCGTGATAATATTCGCCCGGATTTATTTTAAGCTCGTATTCATTTACATCAATAAATTCACTCGCCGCCTTTACCGCAATGTCTTTACATTCCTCCGCGGACAGTCCGTAGGGTTCGGGAACGTCGGGGAACAAAAGCAGAGTTTCAAGCTCCATGCTTTCCGCGTTTACCGCAAAATCGGCGTTATCCGCTTCATAATAATGGGTCTGATATGTATTGAAGCCGTTAGCCGCCGAATACAGGTATCTTCCCTCGTAAGAAACGCCGTCAAACTCAACCGTTAATGTGTCGGGTGCGGTGCTGTCAGCGTGACGGGTGAAGCTTTCGGAGGACCATAACGGATATTCCGAGGAGTGAACGCCGCCGTCCGCGGAATCGGCAGAGCCGCCGATTTCCAAAGCGATTATGCTGTGTTGTGAGTTTTTTGCTGTTGAGCAGGACGGCAACAGCATAGACAGGCATATGCAAAGTGTAATAAAGATGATGTTTCTTTTCATGGTTTCCTCCAAATTTTTATCTTAAAGTTGTGGTTTTTAATCCGCTGATATAGTAAGAATCGAGTCCTCCCGAAGAATAGGAACTCAACGTTGCAAGGTAACTGCATACATTATTTACAGAACGAGCCTTTGCCATGTATCTGAAAAAATCAATAGTCCATGCGTTTGCTGTATCACAATTTATATTATCCTTAAAACCAACTGAAGTTGCCGCACCTTTATTGACAACGGCGGCAGGTAAATGTGCGGCACCGTTTCCTCCGCTGGCCGTTTTACAACCAATAAACATAGCTAATTTTAAATTTGACAAATCCATTATTGATAACAGCTCTGAGCTTTTATACTGCGCATTGCTGCTTTCGTTTATAAGTATGCTTGTACCTATTTGTATACCCAACGATGTGTTATACTCTACCGAACCGTGGCTTCTGCTGATAAACACACTGTTATCACTAAAGCTTATCAAGCCATCAATATCGTATAAAGTGAAACTTCCAGTGTGAAGCTCACCCGTCATTCCGCAATCTACAACATATGTTTGTTTGACAGCCGACAAAGCAGATGTGTGATCGTGTCCGCTTGCATTGACGCCAACCAGCACAGCAGTGGTTCCGTATGCAAAAATTTCATTTGATAAAATCAAAGATGAAATTATTGCAGAAAGCGCAAATGAAATAAATTTTGCTTTTTTAAATAATTTGTGTTTCATATTTTTCTCCTTATAAAAATATTTTTATTTATAATTATTATAAATTATAGTGAAAAATAAATGTAAATCAAGTGAAAAATAATAAAAATTTAAAATTTGTTTTTTAAATAAAGGCAATACTTCGATAATAATATAAAAAGGGCAAGGAATTATAAGCTCGTAGCTTCAATAATTTTAATCGAAGTATTTTTGACACCATTAATTTATTTTAAAAATCTGCGCTTAAAATTTTTTATGAGCTATATAGCAGTGTACATTTAATATATATTTTTAATTCCGATATTTTGCCATTTTTACTAAATTGTAACCGTTTTGTAATTGACTTAAAATAAAAAAGACAGTAAGATATATTAAGGAGAGATAATGTAAACGATAAAAAGAAAGGTATGCTTAAAAATGAAAAAAAGAATAACAGCCACGGTAATAATATTGCTGCTTGCTCTTGCCGCAGCACTTTTTGTCGCACATCTCATTATCAACAAGCCCTATTCATGGAAGCCGCTGAAAGAAACCGACCGTTTCCGACCGCTGTTTGAAGAAGAAATAAAAGAGATAAAGCTTATTGATGTTATAGACATGGCTGTATGGGCGGAATTTGACGATGAGGATCTTGTGGAAAAGTGGAAGGATTATTTAGGCTCACTGGAAATAAAGGAATTTTTTTCTCTTCTGCCCGCTTCCTGCAGTACGGGCGGTTCATCTCCGATAAATGACGGCGGTACGGGAAATGTTATAATAAAGACCGAAAAAGCTGAATACAGATTATTTTTCTCTCACGGCGCGGCGTTTATGAGCTTCAATGATAAATACTACGATATAAAGAGCGAGACGCCGTTTCCTTATCGGGAAACGTATGATGAAGCGGCAGCGCGTCACGGTGAAAAAACGCCGTGGGAGTGATACTGTTTTCAAACAAAAACTCCCTTTTTTCTATTGAATTTTTCCGCATATTGTGTTAAAATAATAACACAATATGATCTGCCAAAACGCAGAAAAAATTAACATTTCGGAGGTGCTTAAAATGGGCTTTTTAACAGGTAAAACGGCAATTATCACGGGTGCGGGACGCGCTGTTTTGAGCGACGGACGCTGCGGCTCTATCGGCTACGGCATTGCTGCCGCTTACGCAAAGGAGGGCGCAAACCTTGTTATTACGGGGCGCAACGTAAAGAAGCTGGAGGACGCAAAGGAGGAGCTTGAAAGACTGTACGGCATAAAGGTTCTTGTGGTTCAGGCCGACGTAAACGCGGGCGCGGACAATATGGCGGTGGTTCAGAACGTTATTGACAAAGCCGTTGAGACTTTTGGCGGCATTGACGTGCTGATAAACAACGCGCAGGCCTCCGCTTCGGGCGTTACTCTTGCTGAGCATACCACGGAGCAGTTTGATCTTGCGATATATTCGGGACTGTACGCGGCTTTCTACTATATGAAGGCGTGCTATCCTCATCTTGTTAAATCCAAAGGCTCGGTAATCAACTTTGCTTCCGGCGCGGGACTTTTCGGCAACTTCGGACAGTGCTCCTATGCGGCGGCTAAGGAGGGCATAAGAGGTCTTACCCGTGTGGCGGCCACCGAATGGGCCAAGGACGGGATCAACGTTAACGTTGTATGTCCCCTTGCGTGGACGGCTCAGCTGGAACAGTTTGAAAAAGCTTATCCCGACGCGTTTAAGGCTAACGTTCATGTACCGCCCTGCGGACATATCGGCGACGCGGAGCTGGAGATAGGCAGAGTTTGTGTTCAGCTTGCTTCTCCCGATTTTAAGTATATGACGGGTGAAACTCTTACGCTTGAGGGCGGAATGGGATTGAGACCTTAATTTTATATGCCGAAAGTGTAAAAAATCAAAAATGAAAAATTTGAAGCGGCGAAGCCGCCGCTTCGGGCGTTGACGTCCTGTCAACGCTTTGGGCGGACGGCGGTTTGCGTCCTTGCAAAGAAGCGTCTGCTATGGGTGCCGACATCCGTGTCGGCACTTTGTGCAGACGCAGGTTCGCATCCTTGCGAAGCCGCCGCTTCGTGCGGTACATCATACCGATAATAATATACCCGTCAAAACCTCATTTTACCTTGGTTTTGACGGGTTATGCTTTTATTGCCTTTTCCGCACTATCTCAGAAAATCAAATTTTGTCTTTAAAAAGAATCTGTATTCGGAATGGTCCGCTGACTGCTCGTATTCCTTTTTTATGATATTTTCTATCCATTCAAGCTTTGCGGGAGTGTTGTTTTCGTATTTGGTGATAACTATTTTCCCCTGCTCCGCCGCATGCAAAATTGCGGCATAAGCGTCGGGGATATATTCGCAGTCTGTTGTTTCAACGGGCTTATCCGAGGTAAACGCAAAGGGAATATCATTCATTTGCTTGAACGTATCGCTTTCATCGACAGTGTAAATATACCCTTTAACGCCCTTGTAGGTATCGATCGCGGCGTTTGGATAATATTCGTCAAGGGTCAGAATACCCGATTTGTTAAATCCGTAGGACGCCATACGGTAAAACGGACCGTTGTGGGCGAAGCCCAGATCCTTACAGCATTTTTCAACGGGGTTGCTTAAGTAGACAAGTACGTTCTCGCGCTTTTGCGACAGATACACAAGGGGTGTTCCGTGATTGGAAACATGAGGGGTAAGTGTTTTCAGATCGGGGATTCTTGAAGCGTGAAACAGCATTTGAAGCTCCTTTCTTTTTTGGTTTTATCTCCGCAATCGTTATACTAATCTCTGTTTTGACAGTAGACAAAACAGAACAGGGTCTGCTGTCCAGACGGATATTAGTATTATACCGCTTTTCAAAGTTTTTTCGACAAGCTGAGCTGCCGCACTGATTTTGCGCGGCAGCTCGTTTTATTTTATTATAGATTATTATGAACTATCACATAACTATCTCAAGTCCGTCCGCGCTCTTAACGGTGAAGTTACCCTTACCCTCGGAAGTAACGCTGATCTTATCACCCTTTCTCTCGGCCTTAACGGTCAGCACCTTGTTTCCGTCCTTGTCGCAAACGGTACATTCGGCGGTCCTTCCGTCCTCTAAGCCGTATACCGTAAACACGGTATTTTCGGTATAATCGTAGGTGAAATTACGCTTGAAATCACCGTAGGCAATAATGCTGCCGGGCTTAGCGTACAAAGGCATTCCGAAGTAGTCATAGGTTTTTTCGTACCAGTGACCGCCCTCAAGAACCTCGCCTGTCTGAATATCGGTCCACCTGCCTGTGTCGGGAAGGTAGAAGCTTGCGGTTCCCTCTTCGTTAAATACGGGAGCAACCATTAAGCTGTCGCCCAACATATACTGTCTGTCAAGATTAAGCGTGCCGGGATCGGCACCGAAATCAACCACCATTGCCCTCATCATGGGAACGCCCGTTTCATGAGTCTTGACCGCGTTGGCGTAAAGGTAAGGCATCAGTCTGCCCTTAAGCTTGGTGAAGTGACGGAGCACGTCGCAGCTTTCCTCGTCAAAATTCCAGGGTACACGGTAAGAGCTGTTGCCGTGCAGTCTTGAATGAGTGGACATAAGTCCGAAAGCGCACCAACGCTTGTAAAGATCGGGAGTACCCGTTGCTTCAAAGCCGCTTATATCGTGGCTGAAGAAGCCGAAGCCCGACAGGCAGAGGGAAAGTCCGCCGCGAATTGTTTCCCACATGGATTCGTAGTTGCTGAAGCAGTCGCCGCCCCAGTGAACCGGGAACTGCTGACCGCCCGCGGTGGCACTTCTCGCGAAAAGACACGCCTTGTTCTTGCCGTAGTATTCTTCAAGCACCTCAAAGACCGTTTTATTGTAGAGATAAGTGTAGTAATTGTGCATTTTGTAGGGGTCCGAGCCGTCAAAGTAGCAAACGTCGGTGGGTATTCTTTCGCCGAAGTCGGTTTTGAACGCGTCGACGCCTATTTCGCAAAGTGCCTTAAGCTTGCTCTTGTACCACTTGCATGCGTCGGGGTTGGTAAAGTCCACAAGTGCCATTCCCGGCTGCCACATATCGCATTGGAATACGGAGCCGTCCTTGTTTTTGATAAAGTAGCCGTTTTCCGCGCCCTCGTCAAACAAAGCGGAAAGCTGTGCGATATAAGGATTGATCCAGACGCATATCTCGATATTCTTTTTCTTAAGTCTTTCAAGCATAGCCTTGGGATCGGCAAACATTCTCTTATCCCATTCGAAATCGCACCACCTGAACTCTCTCATCCAGAAGCAGTCGAAGTGGAACACTTCAAGAGGAATATCTCTGCGCTCCATTTCATCGATAAAGGAAGAACATGTCTCCTCGTCGTAGTTGGTCGTGAAAGAGGTAGTGAGCCACAGACCGAAGGTGTAAGCGGGAGGAAGAGCGGGCTTGCCCGTCAGGTCGGTATAGTGAGATATAACGTCCGCAACGGTCTCGCCGCCGAATATAAAGTACTGCAATCTCTCGCCCTGTACCGTAAAGGAAACCTTGGAAACGGTTTCGCTGGCTACCTCGAAATTAACGTTTTCGGGGTGGTTTACAAACACGCCGTAATTTCTGCTGGATACGTAAAAAGGAATGGACTTGTAGGTCTGCTCGGAGCAGGTGCCGCCGTCGTTATTCCAAACGTCCACCGTCTGCCCGTTTTTAACAAAGGTGGAGAACTTTTCACCGAAGCCGTAAATGTTTTCGCCAACCGAGATATTAAGCATTTCACGCATGATTGCGGGACATGCGGTGGAGCTGTCCGCATAGAAGTTTTCGCCCTGCTTTTCAAGCATGCGGTTATTGGTGCGCCAGTCGGCTTCCCTGATATATGATGTAGTGCGCCAGCCGCTCTTGGTAAGGAGCTTTCCGTCGTAGAGGTACTTTACGTCCCACGCGCCGCCCTGTCCGCCGATAACAACGCTTGTTTTGCCGGAAGTCAGGGTATATCCGCCCTGATCGTTCTTTTCAACGACAGGCTTAAATTCGGGGTTTTCGTAAAGATTGAAGTCGGGACCCGTCTTTTTCGCGCCCTTAAAGTGTTCAACCGTTACCTTGATCGAGTTTTCGAGCGTTGAAGAAAAGTTTACGGTAAGAACGGGACCGCCGAGGGTTTGTCCTCTGTTTCCTATCCACTGCGCGGTGGCAAGCACTGTCACAGACCTGTCGTCAGCGGTGATCTCGTACATTTGAGTAGCGTAGCTAACCTCGTAGCCGGGCTTATTGAGCCAGAAGCCGTCAGAATATTTCATATCGTTTATCCTTTCTTTAATTGCTTAAGCAATAGTTGACCGTTACGTTGTGTGTAATCGTTTACACTTCTCTGATACCACGTATTATAGCACAGCGTTTTTGAAAATACAAGGGGGCTTTTTGAAAAAATTTGCCTGAAAAGCCGTTTTGTATGATCGTACAAAACGGCACGGGCTTTAATTTGTTTTTTTGATTTATTTGACAAACCTGAACTTACCCGTTGGCGGAAATAAACAATTTTGGATTTTTATGCTTTTTTATTTTAACATATTTGTTGGTGTTTTGCAATGGGCCTGAAGAAAAATTCCGGCTCAATATCGGGCTTAGGGCATCATAATCAATTCATATATTCTCCGTTATACTCCAGAAGCGTCACTCCGTTTACTCCCTTTACTGTCTTAAATCTTGCTGCGTCGGAGGTGTCATTGTTCTTGATCTTGATCTCAACGGTAAGCTCGGTCTCGCTGTCGGAAAGTATCTTGCTTTTAAGCTTATATTTCATTGCGCTGAGCAAAACGCCGATCTGCTCCTCCGCCTGCTCCGAATACCTTATTATCAGCAGATAGCTTTTCTTTTCCTTTTTGCAGAAATGAAGAATAATATACACAAGAGAAATCACCACCGTGCCGACAAGCGCGACGAAATACAGACCCGCGCCGCAGGTAAGTCCCGACGCTATTCCCCAGAACAAAAAGCCTATGTCCAAAGGGTCCTTTATCGCCGAACGGAAACGCACGATAGAAAGCGCGCCCACCATACCTAAGGAAAGCACAAGGTTCGCGCTGATAGTCATGATTATGAAGGAGGTTATTACCGTTATCATTATCAGCAGAATGTTGAAATTGTCGCTGTAAACCACTCCGCGGTAGAAAAAGCGGTACACCAGATATATTATAACTCCGCAGAGTGCCGCCGAAGCCATACATACCAAAATATGAGGCAAAGACAAACTTGCGAGCTGACTTGATAAATCAAGGCTTGTGCCGAGGTCCTGCAGTATTTTATCCATTCGTATTGTTTCCTTTCGGTCAAATCGTAATTTTTAGAACTTGTTCTTATTATTTTGCAAGTCTTTTTTTGAAATCCCTGCAAAGCACGTATTTTGAAACAGATTCCTCCGTAAAAGGCATGCCCGCAAGCAAGCCTCTTATATATTCGGGGATAAAGCCGTCATATTTTACCTCGAATATCACTTCCCTGTTTTCAAATACATTGTAAAATTCGGGATTGCCGTTCAGCGCGTCCATGCCCGACATCGTTTTTAAGCCGCGGTCAAAGGTCAGCCTTACGTTGCCCGCCGGACAGATAAAGGCTTCTCTTACATAGTCCACCACCGCGGAAGGCGAGACGCGGACAAGTCTGTCCGAGGCGTAAAGCTCCTCGCCCGGGGTTCCCGAAAATCTATCCTCCGAAAGAAAGGCTTTGTCTCCCTGAATCAGCCTTTGATAATCCTCAAAGGTGAGTTTTACCGAACGCTTGGAAACCATGCTCCCTTTTTTGTTTTTGATTTCAAGGCGGATAAAATCGGGAGATAAATTATAAAATCTGATACGGTATTTTTTTCTTACGTCAAAGCCCAGTATCTTGTCGTTATAGGCGGATTCAAACACGTCGTCAAGGTAAAGGCTGGTAATTCGGTAAACGCCGTTTTCGCCGTGTATGTCGGGCTTCATTGCCGCCTTAAGACGCTGACGCAGTATTTCGTAATAGCCGCTGTTTATTATGTATTTCAGCTCGTGGCGGTATTTTTTTTCGTCCTCCAAGCACGCTCCCCCTTTTGTTTTTATTAAGTATAACACAGTTCATGGCTTTTTTCAATACTTTCTTGATAAAATCGGTAATTCGGCCTCTTGACTTTATAATTCCCCGATGATATAATAAAAAAATAAATTTCTCCAATTCTATTTGGTAAAATCACAGGAGGAAATTACATCATGAAAACCATCAAGGCAAAAATACTGCTTCGAGTACTTTCACTGGTACTTATAGGCTCGGTCACTATCGGACTGCTGACCGCCCTTATGAATGCGGCAAGCATTGATACCTTGTTGAAAAAAACCATAACTCCCGCCACTGAAATAGCGGCAAACGCGGTTAAGTGGAAAATGGACAATTACTGGGTTCCGTTAAAGGAAGCGGCGGAAACGGATATTTTCCGCAGCGAAGAGCCTACTTCTTCCGCTCTTGCGGAGGTTACCTCAAGTATGGCGTCGCGAAACGGATTTATTTACATAGGAAAAATGGACGTGAACGGTACCGCTTCAACAGGCGAAAATTACGGCAGCGAGGATTACTTTACCGTGTGCAGAGATACCTTATCTCCCTATATTACCGATCTAATGTACGACGGTCAGCAGTACGCGTTTATACTTGAAGTACCTATCATTACCGAGGGACGCTTTGACGGTATAGCCTACGGCGCGGTAAACGCGGACTTTTTGGTGGATATAGTCACCGATCTCTCGGTAGGAAGCGATGGTGTGTCTTATATACTTGACAAGCACGGAAACGTTATCGGACATCCCGACCGCACCTTTATCGAAAACAGCGCGAACATGATAGAAACGGCAAAGGAAACTCCCGGAGTTCAAAGCGTAGCGGACGTAAACAAGCTTATGATCGCGGGCGAGTCGGGCTTCGCCGCATATAATTATTTCGGTGACAACAAGCTTGTGGGCTATGCGCAGATAAGTCCCGAGCTTGGCTGGAGCTTGGGCATCGAGATAAGCCAGCATGAATTCAAATCCTCTCTCGATACAAGTATAATGCTTACCACCGCTATTGTAATATTTGTGATCGTAATATCATTTATAGTGGTGATTCGATTGGCGCGCTCGATCTCTACGCCTCTTAAGGCCTGCGTGGATCGTTTGGAGCTTCTCACCCAAGGAGATCTTAAAACTCCCGTACAGCGTTTTAATACAAAGGACGAGGTTTCGGACTTAACGGAGGCTTTGGACGTTACCGTGTCAAGGCTTGCAAACGTGGTGGAGGACGTATCCTATCATCTCGGAAAAATGGAGGACGGAGACTTTACAGAAGCTATTACCCGTGAATACAGAGGAGATTTCGAGGCTATTGAAAAATCCATGAAATCCATACACGGCTCTTTAAGCGACACTCTGCTGAAAATCGCCGAATCCTCGGAGCGGGTATCCGTAAGCTCCGATCAGGTGGCTTCCAGCGCGGCCGCTTTAAGTCAGGGTTCTACCGAACAGGCAAGCTCGGTTCAGGAGCTTGCGGCTACCATTACCGATATTTCGGGTCATGTTCGCTCCAATGCAGAAACCGCCAGAACCGCCAATGAAAACGCGCATAAGGCGGGAACGGACATAGAAGAAAGCAACATTAAAATGCAGCAGCTTGTAAAGGCTATTCAAGATATAAATCATACGTCGGATAAGATCAGCGCGATTATAAGAACGATTGAGGATATTGCGTTCCAAACCAACATTCTTGCGCTGAATGCCGCCGTTGAAGCCGCAAGAGCCGGCGAAGCGGGCAAGGGCTTTGCGGTGGTTGCTTCCGAGGTCCGCAGTCTTGCTTCAAAATCCGCCGAGGCATCCAAAAGCACCGCCGCGCTTATCGAGGAATCGAGAGAAGCGGTGCAAAAGGGTATGGAATTGGTTGACGAAACCGCGTCGGCTTTGTCCGAAACCGTAGACAGCGTTGAAAATATCGTAAAAATGCTCGGACAGATCTCCGACGCTACCGAACAGCAGTCGCAGGCTATCGAACAGGTAACTCTCGGGGTTGATCAGATTTCTACGGTGGTTCAGACTACCTCCGCTACCTCCGAGGAAAATGCGGCCACCGCAGAGGAGCTTTCGGGACAGTCGCAGGTTATGCACGGAATGATAGAGCGGTTCAAGCTTAAGAGAAAATGAGCTTTTATGCCAAGTCTATTTTAAAGAGCTGTAAAAACTAAATAAGGATATAAC
Source organism: Oscillospiraceae bacterium (assembly GCA_014799365.1). GTDB lineage: Bacteria > Bacillota > Clostridia > Oscillospirales > Ruminococcaceae > Ruminiclostridium_E. The sequence continues at coordinate 17,897 of JAAVIF010000031.1, read as the reverse complement.
CCGTCAAAGGTCAGGAGAAAATGAGACTTTGACGGGTAATTTTATCGGTAAGAGGTCAACGTCCGAAGCGGCGGCTTTTTACAAGGAACTAAACCGCTAAAAATATAAATATAAATCAACTCTTGAAAAAAAACAAATTCTATGCTACAATATTAAAAACAAGAGAGGTGTCTGCCATGAAAATAAAAGCGGTGATTTTCGATATGGACGGGATCATTTTGGATACCGAAACGCTTCTTGCCAAATACTGGTGTCAGGCAGCAAACGAGTTCGGCTTCCCTATGGAATACAGGCATGCGCTGGAGCTGAGAAGCCTTGCGGGAGAATACGCCTCTCCTTTGCTTAAAAAGTATTTCGGTGAGGATTTTGATTACAACACCGTCCGAAACCGTCGTAAGCAGCTTATGGAGCAGGACATAGAGCAAAACGGACTGAAAAAGAAAAAGGGCATAGACATTGCTCTCGATAATATCGAAAAGTTGGGTCTGCGTAAGGCAGTGGCTACTGCGACGGATATGGAAAGAGCCGCCAAATATCTTAAGACAGTGGGACTTTGGGACAAGTTCGATACCGTCTGCTGCGGTCCTATGGCGGAACACGGAAAGCCGGCTCCCGATATTTATCTTTTTGCGGCGGAAAAGCTTGGCTTAGATCCTCGGGAGTGCGTCGCGGTGGAGGATTCTCCCAACGGTATAACGTCCGCTTACCGTGCGGGAATGAATCCGATAATGATACCCGATCTTTCACAGCCGGACGAGGAGCTGCAAAAGCTTTTGTACAGAAAATGCGACAGCCTTGAAGAGCTGCCGCAGATTCTGGAGGAATTATTAACATCACAAGCGCAATAAACCGAAAGGAAAAACACAAATGAACATACTTCCTATCAGTGATCTAAATAAATCGTTAAATTCAGACAGCACAAAGGTCGTTTCCGAAGCGGAGGAGTTTTATCACCGCCAACTGGAAGCGGCAGCGGATACGATAGCGGAAAACGGAGCGCAAAAACCGATAGTGCTGCTTTCGGGACCCTCGGGAAGTGCCAAGACCACTACCGCAATGCGGCTTAAGGCACTTCTGGAAAAGAACGGCCACCGCGCTCACGTTATTTCAATGGACAACTATTTTCTTCCCTTAAACGGCTTAAGCGGTGAGGAATTAAGCAAAATAGACCTTGAAGCTCCCTCCCGCGTGGATATTCCTTTGTTAAAGGAGCATTTGCAGAGATTTTGGGAATGTCTGCCCACTCAGCTTCCCGTGTTTAACTTTGCCGATCAGACAAGGGGACAGGGCGAGCTGCTCTGCCGACAGGAAAACGAGCTGATAATTTTAGAGGGAATACACGTGCTGAATCCCGAGGTAGTGGGAGAAATAAGGCAGCATGCGCAGGGGATTTATGTCAGCGTAAGAACCCGTCTTTCACACGAAAAACAGCTTTTGCACCCAAGTATGATAAGACTTATGCGCAGACTTATGCGAGACAGACTTTTCAGAGGGCGCAAGACCGAGGATATTATCAGGGCGTTCAAATCGGTGCAGCGCGGAGAAGCTCTTTACATTATGCCTTATAAGGACAACGCGTCAATAAATATAGACACCTTTATGTCCTTTGAGGCCGCGGTCTACTGTAATCAGCTCCTGCCCAATTTACAGGAGGTTTCTCCCGATTTTGAGCTGTATGAAATGGTTAAGGAGTTGTTGGTATTTTTGGAGAACGTTGTGCCGCTGCCGACCTTGATTGTACCCGACAGCTCGATAGTGCGCGAATTTATCGGCGGAAGCGTGTTCAGCTACTGATAATATTACAAGTTTTATTAAACTTTAGTAAAATTATAAAGCGGACAAAAATTCTTTGTTCCGCTTTTTCTTTAAAACGAAAGGAACGGTTTAAGCATAAATGTTCGCTAAAGTAAACACCTTTGGGCTTACGGGCTTAAGTGCTTTTTCGGTAACGGTGGAAAGCAGCACCGAGAAAGGGACGCCCGATTTCAGAATAACGGGACTGGGAGATACTTCCATACAGGAAAGCCGTCAGAGAGTGCTTGCGGCAATGGAAAACTCGGGCTTTTCTTCGGACAAGCTTAGAGCGGTGGTGAACCTGTACCCCGCCGATGTTAAGAAAAGCGGCTCTTCCTATGATCTTCCCATACTTATAAGCGTGCTTACCGCTCTTGGCGATATTCCTTCTCCAAGGGAAACGGACATATTTATAGGAGAGCTGTCGCTGTCGGGAGATACGGCGGGTACCACGGGGGTGCTTCCGATGACCGCCGCCGCAAAGGAAAAAGGGTACAAGCGGGTTTTTCTGCCTTACATAAACGTAAGGGAAGCCGCTCTGGTAAGAGGGATAGAAATCTACGGCATAAAAAATATAAGTGAACTGGCGGGATTTTTGGCGGGACAGGTGACATTGACACCCGCCGAGCCGTATATACCGAAGGCGGAGGATTATTTTGACGCGGCGGATTTTTCCGACGTCAAGGGACAGGAAAATATAAAATCCGCCGTTCAGACTGCCGCGGCGGGATTTCACAATATGCTGATGATAGGTCCTCCCGGCTCGGGAAAAAGCATGATAGCGAAAAGAATAGCGGGAGTGCTGCCTGCCATGACCTTTGAGGAAAGCATAGAGACCACTTCGATATATTCGGTGGCGGGACTTCTGGACAGCAAGTCTCCCTTTATAACCCGCCGACCCTTTCGCCCTGTTTCCCACACCGCCAGCGGCGTTGGAATAGTGGGAGGCGGAAAGATACCGTCGCCGGGAGAGATAAGCCTTGCCAACAACGGGGTGATGTTTCTTGACGAGCTTCCCGAGTTTCGCAGAGACGTGTTGGAGACTCTTCGTCAGCCCTTGGAGGACAGAAGCGTGGTTATAACGAGGGCCTCGGGGAAAACCGCATATCCCTGCAAAACCATGCTGGTGGCGGCAATGAACCCCTGTCCCTGCGGAAATTTCGGAAGCCAGAACGCCTGCACTTGTACCGAAGCGGCAATCACAAAATATCTCGGAAAGATCAGCCGTCCCGTTCTTGACAGGATCGATATACAGATCGAGGTCAGCGCGGTAAATTACAGTCAGCTAAGAGAAAAAACAGGCTCTCTCAGCTCCGCGGAAATAAGAGAAAATATAGAAAAGGCAAGGGAGCTTCAAAAGGAGCGGTTTAAAGGGACAGATATTCTTTTTAACAGCGAGATACCGCCCTCACGGCTTACCGAGTTCTGCCCCTTGGACGGGCAGGCGGAGAATTTTTTAAGGGGAGTTTTTGATAATTTGGGGCTTTCCGCCAGAGCTTATGACAGGATATTGAAGGTGGCAAGAACCGCCGCTGATCTTGACGGGTGCGAATCTATCGGAAAGAAGCATATAAGCAGGGCGGTGCAGTATAGGACGTTGGACAGGAAGTATTGGAAGTAAATTTCTGATTATTGGAAAACCGCCTTGATTTCTCAAAGCGGTTTTCTTGATATTGGGTTATTTGGCAGGCGTCCCATTCTCCTGCATCTCTCGGGCTTACGCCCTGTCAAACCGTCGGCGTGTGGACGGGGACGAAATCTTCCACCTCAAATAACCTATCATTATCCTATGTATATTATAGCACATTTACTCATGCTTGTAAAGTATTTTTTTGTTTTTTATCATTCTGTTCCATTCAGATTCGTTGATTTTCATAAATGTTATTATTGAGTTCATAAAATTAGGATTATCAGTGGAAGTAACAAGCCTTAGCACTGTTTTAAAATATTTGCCGTCGATATAAAAGGATTTTAAAAGCAATGCTGAGTTTGGCTTATTTGCCTCAATAATATAGTCGGGATTGGAAATAATTTCCCGCATATACTGACAATACCGTTCAAAATCATTGGGGTGACGTTCCTTTATATGTTGGATACGTTCATCTGTTATTATAACCTCATCTGTAATAATATTATCTGAAACCGCTTTAAATTTTTTAATATCGATCCTGCCGATAAAAAGCATGTCACTTCCCACCGTTTCGGCTTTTATTTTACTTTATTATATCATACGGACATGCTGTGTGTCAATCGACATTGCTGTTACCGAAAAAACTTAAAAACCTATTGACAATTCTCCTATCGTATGCTACAATAAAACCACAACAAATTAACAAGCCTTATCAAGAGCAGCCGAGGGACAGGCCCGTTGACGCTGCAGCAACCGTCCGTTTAACGGAAAAGGTGCTACTTCCTGCGCCGTGAATATTCGGCGGAAGATGAGGGGTGCTGGATATTTCAACTCCCCGACGAGGGGAGTTTTTTGTTGAATAAATTTTAATTTTCGGCGGTAACGGTTAGATAGTATTTTTAAATTAAAATCAGTATGAAGAAATCCAAGCCGATTATCGCCAAAAGGAAAGGACAGAGAGAAAATGGCAAAACGTTTATTTACTTCCGAAAGCGTAACCGAGGGACATCCCGACAAAATCTGCGACAGAATAAGCGACAGTATTCTTGACGCGCTTTTGGCTCAGGACCCCATGAGCAGGGTAGCCTGCGAGACCTGCACAACAACCGGCATGGTAATGGTAATGGGTGAAATTACCACTAACGGCTATGTGGATATTCCCAAGACGGTCAGAAACGCCGTTAAGGAAATAGGCTACGACAACGCTACATACGGCTTTGACTGCAACACCTGCTCGGTGCTCACCTCTATCGACGAGCAGTCGGCGGATATTGCCATGGGCGTTGACAACGCTTTGGAGGGCAGAGAGGAAAACAAGCTGGATACGGGCGCGGGAGATCAGGGCATGATGTTCGGATATGCCTGCGACGAGACGCCGGAGCTTATGCCTTTGCCTATCTCGCTTGCTCATAAGCTTGCAAAAAGGCTTACTGAGTGCAGAAAGAGCGGCGAAATACCCTACATTCTCCCCGACGGAAAATCACAGGTGACGGTTGAATACGAGGACGACAAGCCCGTTCGCGTGGACACCGTGGTAATTTCCACACAGCACAAGGAAAGCGCAACTCTTTTGCAGATCAAATCCGACGTTATAGAAAAGGTCATCAAGCCCACTATTCCCGCGGAGCTTTTGGACAACGAAACCAAAATTTACGTTAACCCCACGGGACGCTTTGTAATAGGCGGNCCTCAGGGCGACAGCGGTCTTACGGGAAGAAAGATNATTGTTGACACCTACGGCGGTTACGCAAGACACGGCGGCGGNGCGTTTTCGGGCAAGGACCCCACAAAGGTTGACCGTTCGGCTGCNTATGCGGCAAGACATGTGGCNAAGAACATTGTTGCGGCGGGACTNGCTAAACGCTGCGAGGTTCAGCTTGCGTACGCNATCGGAGTTGCGAAGCCTGTGTCTATAATGGTAGATACTTTNGGAACGGGNAAGTACGGCGACGATAAGATCGAAAGAGCGGTTGAAAAGGTGTTTGATTTAAGACCNGCCGCGATAATTGAAGCTTTGGAATTAAGAAAACCTCAGTATGCCNCGCTTTCCGCTTACGGACATATGGGTCGTGAGGACCTTGGTGTTAAGTGGGAGGAAAAGAATAAGGTTGAGGAATTGAANAAGGCGATTGAGGAATAATNGAANCTTTTTCGGCAANCAGAGTTATGCTCTGTTTGNCGATTTTTTNATTGTTTGACAATATAGGATTTTGGGAGCAAGTGTTTTGAGGCGGCGGAGCCGCGGGCGACAGCCCGCTGAAATGCGAAGCATTTCAAAATTTTCGCCAACGGCGAAAATTTGGCTCCGCNCCCTGCTGTGGGGCAATCACCGAAAAAGGAGCAGTTTGGCAGGATAGGGCGGCACAACCTAATTGGGAGAACAAGCAAAGAAATACATTGCACAAACTAATGGGAGTCAACCAACATCACCAATGAAAACCGATAGTGATAACGGAACGCCTGCGACCCGAACGTGAATAAAACACTACTGCAAATTTCCAACACTGAACAATTCAGCTGAGTTATATAAGTGATATTTCGCGTACCAATTCTATGAAGCAAAAAACATATTTCAAGCACTACGCATAGAGGGGGGNAAAAGGAAAGGATTCTTAAGAGTGAAAGCGAGCAAGCTTTGTTGCCTTAAGCCCCGCGCGGGAGCGCAAACCGCACTCGCTTNCGAGTTAAAAGAAAACATTACATAAAGCGCAGNTCTACAAGAACGATAATCCGTACTTGTTTATAAATATAAACAACATATAAAAAAGCGCAATTTTTCTAACTCAACAGTCGTCAGTTGCTACGAAAAGNACTNCACAGCTCAAAACGCAGTTTTAAAAGGCACTCCGCCGATTGAGGAAAATTTTTTTCTCCACACCCCCTTGACAAAACTGTATAAACTGTATATAATTAAAATATACAGTTTGATCAAACAAATTCNCCCCCGAAAGGAAGCGATACNCAAAAGTGACCATTCTAATCGACAACAAAAGCGGCGCGCCGATCTACGATCAAATATACTCACAGATAAAAAGCCAGATAATCAGCGGCGCACTNAAAGAAAACGAAATGCTGCCGTCAATAAGAGGCTTGGCNAAGGATCTGAAAATAAGCTTTGTTACCACCAAGCGNGCCTATGACGAATTGGAGAGAGAGGGATTTATATATACGATACAGGCAAAGGGCTGTTATGTCGCGCCGAAAAACATTGAGCTGCTCNGAGAAGAAAATCTTAAAAAAATAGAGGAGCTTATCGAGCAGATAGTGCAGCTTGCCGCCGCTTGTAATCTTAACAAAAACGATATAATAAATATGATTGATTTTATAATGGAGGAGCAGGAATGAGCACATATACAAACGCACTGGAAATAAAAAAATTAACAAAGTCCTTTAAGGAATTTAAGCTTGACGATATAAATCTTACACTTCCCGGCGGCTGCATTATGGGACTTATCGGAGAAAACGGCGCGGGAAAAAGCACNTTGATAAGGCTTATTCTCGACATGCTTCATAAGGACAGCGGCACGGTNACCGTTTTGGGTAAAGATAACGGTGATAATTTAAAATTAACCAAGGAAGAGATCGGGGTAGTTACNGACGANATAGGTATCCCCGAATGTCTTAACGCCANGCANGTGGGAAAGATCATGAANCACACCTTTAAAAGCTGGGACGANAANANCTACAAAAATTATCTTGTTAAGCTTGCCATTCCCGACAACAAGCAGTTTAAGGATTTTTCGCGGGGTATGAAAATGAAGCTCGGCATTGCGGTGGCTTTATCTCACGNCAGCAAGCTGCTTTTGCTTGACGAGGCNACAAGCGGATTGGANCCNGTTGTAAGGGACGAGGTNGTTGANATGTTCGGCGACTTCACCCGNGANGAGACCCATTCGATTTTGCTTTCGTCNCATATAGTGAGCGATCTTGAAAAGATATGCGACTATATAGCTTTTCTGCATAAGGGAAAGCTGCTGCTGTGCGAGGAAAAGGACAGACTGCTTGAAGAATACGGCATTGTTCGCTGTGANTGTGAGAGNCTGAAAGAGCTTGANCCTAAAAGTATACTTAATAAAAAGGTAACNCCCTATGGAGCGGAGGCTGTCGTACTCAGAAACGCGGTGCCGCAGGGCGTANACATCAGCCCTATAAGTATAGAAGAGCTGTTTGTGCATATGGTAAAGGAAGAAAGGAGCAACGGTTAATATGAAAGGTCTTTTGCTTAAGGATTTCTATGTGACAACAAAATTTTTCCGCTCTTACCTGCTGGTAATCATAGTGTTGACATTGACTTCGGTTTTTGTTGAGGAGGGTTCTTTTTTTGCCATTTATCTTTATACAATAGCAGGTATGCTTCCCATAACCCTCTTGACTTACGACGAAAGGAGCAGATGGCAGGAATACTGCGGTACGCTTCCCTACGGCAAGGCGCAGATAGTTTCGGTAAAGTATGTTGTAGGGCTTATTTCCCAGTTCTTGTCGGGTGCTTTCGCATTGCTTATAAAAGCGGCGGCAAGCGGTTTTGANGGTATTTTNCCCTACCTTACGCTGTCCCTGCTCGGATTTTTATCCGCCTGTACAATATCGGCAGTTATGTTGCCTTTTGCGTTTTGGTTAGGTGTTGAAAAGGGACGTATCGTTTATTATATTTCAATGGGGGCAGTGTGCGGCTGTATATTTGCCGTATCGGACAGCTTATCTTCCCTGTTGGGTGATAAATTTTCTGTTATACTTGTGATAGTCCCGTTAGCGGCGATAGCTTTGTATGCCGTTTCTTGGTGTATCTCTATATCACTTTACAAAAAGCGTGAGGTAAAATAAACAATTCCTCTTTTCCCCTTGGATTTATCCGAGGGGATTTTGTTTTCGCTTTTATACTAATTTTTAGCAGCAATTTAAAGTTGACATAATATCAAATAAAATATATAATATTATTGGAACGTATTTTCAAAACACAATTTAATCCTAAAAGGAAGCTAAAAGCATTATGAATATAATAAAAAAACTCCGAAAAAAAATAACCGAGGTTACAAAAAACGATCTTGCGGCCGTATTTTTGGCAGCACTTATTCTTTTTATACAGACGTTTTTTGTGTTCTCTCTTTGGAAAGCCGGCCCCGATCTGATCCTGCCGAATTGCTTTATGTTTATTCCTCTTTACATGATAGCTTATCTTTTGATACGCAGGCACACGATCTGTTACGGCATAATATCGGTTATTCAGTTTTTTCTGTATTATCTCAATCTTTATGTTTTTTCGTCGCGGGGAACGCCGGTTCAGTTTGGAGACATTTACTGTATTTCCGACGCGCTGAGCGTAGCGGGAAATTATCCTCTTGTTTTTAACAGTGACGTGCTTTTGGTATTGCTGGGAGTGGTGATATTAAACGCTTTGATCTGGTTTCTTTTTGCTCAAACGGAGTATAAGCGTTTTTCCTCGTACAAAAAATCGGGAATAAAGTTTCCTCTTTTGTTTATCGCGGCTTCAATACCGATCTTGGCGGCAACGGTATTATCTGTAACCGCACCTCCCTTCAGTTTGACCGAGTATACTTCAAAAACGGGTTTTCCCCTTGCGATCTTTTCCGAATATCTGCACAGCATAGTTCGTCCGCCTCAGGGCTATACAAAGGAACAAGCCGAGAATGTGCTTTCCGGATATACCGAGACCTCGGTCGGCGTATCAGAGCCGATAAATATAATAGTTATAATGAACGAATCCTTGGCGGATTACTCTTTGTTGGGCGAAACGGGATTTCCCCAAGACCCCATGCCCTATTACCATTCCTTGGAGAAAAACTGCGTAAAGGGCAGGCTTCTGGTGTCCGTTTTCGGAGGAAGCACCTGCAATACCGAGTTTGAATTTTTAACGGGTTCCTCGCTGGCGTTTTTGCCGCCGTCGTCCCTGCCCTATAACCAATATATGAACGACGGGATTCACACGATCTGCAAGGACGAAGCTTTGAGCGGGTATACCAAAACGGCGATTCACCCTTACTTTGCGGGGGAGTGGCGAAGAAACTCAAATTATCCGATCATGGGCTTTGACGATTTTATATCGGGAGAGGATTTTTCGGAAAACTATGTAAAAGGAGAATACGAGGATATTGCGTATATGGGCTTGGAATTTGCCGATTTCGGAAGCGATCTGGAATATGTGCGCAAGTTTATCAGCGACAAGGAATGTTACCGAAAAATTCTTGAAAAGCAGGACGAAAGCAACGCAAACGGAAAGCCCTCCTTTATATTTGCCGTAACCATTCAGAATCACGGAAGCTATCAATATGAAGATTTTGAAGCTGCCGAATACACCGACGATGACATTTTTAATCAGTATCTTACGCTTACCTCCATAAGCGATTCCGCTCTTGAATATCTTTTGGCGGAGCTGTCGGAAAGAGACGAGAAAACGGTGGTAGTGATGTTCGGAGACCACCAGCCCGGAATAGACGTAAGCTTGGCGTCGGCCGATATGTCGGGAATCAACAAGTACATAACTCCCTATATTATGTGGGCAAATTTTGACATGGAATGGGACGTTCCCGAGATCACAAGTCCAAATTTCCTTTCTCTTTATCTTAAGAAAAACATTGGAATCCCTCTGACAAAATGGGATCAGGTGCGTTTGAATGCGGCCGAAGGCTTTCCCGCCGTTTCATGCGAATACGCGGCTGCCGCAGGTGACGGAAGTATTGTTGATACATCTTCGATAATCGGCACGGACGCGTTTAAGGATTATCAGTTTGTTCAGTACGAAATGATGTTTGATAACTAAAAAGGGGAAAAAATTTTGAGTGTAAAAATATTCTACGGAGAAGCGGGAACGGGAAAAACAGCCTCCATGCTTGAAATGATAAAAAGGTACGCCGGGGAGGGCAGAGAATGTATACTTTTTGTTCCCGAGCAGTTCTCCTTTGACGCGGAAAGGCAGACTTATTTTTCGGTGGGCGCGGGAAATATCAGACACGTTCAGGTAACGGGCTTTTCCAAGCTGTCAAGAAGCATTTTAAAGGAATACAAACAAGCTAAGCCCGTGGCGGACAACGCAGTAAAGCTTATTACAATGTGGCTTGCCGTGGAAAAGCTTAAAAAGGATTTTCTTTACTTTGACCAAAAAAGCAATTCCACCGCCTTTTGCCAACTCATGCTTAAAACCGTCGCCGCATTGCGAAACGGCGGCATTTCCCCGGAAATGTTAGAGAATTTTTTGGGAACGGAAAAGGAGCTTGACGAGGAGCTGGCGGATAAATCCAACGATATATTGAACATTTATACCGAGTATGACCGTATACTTACGGAAAACCTTGACGATAAGCTGGACGATGTTTCCAAGGCAGCTTTGATAGCGCAGGAGCATGATTGGTTCAACGGAAAGTATCTCTTTTTCGATAATTTCGACACTTTTTCCGAGGTCCAGAAAAAGCTTTTGGGTACGGCGGTAAGCCAAAGCCGCGAAAGTGTTTTTTGCTTCACCTCTGATCGACCCGACAGCACAAAAAGAGAATTTTTGTGCGTCGGTAAAACCATAAACGAGATCAAGGCTATCGCTCCCGACTGCGAGGAGATAAAATTTGATCATTGTTATAGGGGCGACACAAGGGATAAAAGTCCTGTTGAAATATATTCGGCAAAAGACTTCTACGACGAAGCCAAGCTTATTACCGCTAAAATTCACCACATGGTACGGGAGGAAGGGTACAGATACAGGGATTTTCTTGTGCTTACCGCCGACAGCGAGCATGAGCCGATAATATCCTCCGCTTTGAGAACGGGCGGTATACCCGTGTTTTGCGATTTTCCCCACGCTATGACCGAAAAGCCCGTTATCGGCTTCATTGTGCAGCTATTTAAAAGTCTGGAGCTTGATACCGAGGAAATTCTAAAGCTTGCGGAAAGCGGCTTTAAGCGTATATATGATTTTGATAAGCCCGACAGGGGCGTAAGACTTATGTTTCAAAGCGAGATATACCGTCTGCGTATGGCGGCGGAGCAGTATAATTTGAGAGCCGACGACTGGAAAAAGGATTGGAGCGAGGGAGCTGAGCCGAGAAAGGCCTTAAACGCTCTTGAAGGCATACGAAAGGGGATAGCGGAACCGCTTTTAAAGCTTAAAGAAGATATGGAGCAGGCGGAAAACGGTCTTGAAATGTCAAGAGTGTTTATGAATTATCTTTTTGATACCGAAAACATACGCTCCACATTTATCGCCCGTTCCAAGGCAGGACAGGGCGGCGAAACTCACAGCATAGAAATAGACGACAACGCAGCAAAGGAATACGACAGGATATGGGACGCTCTCACCGAGACCTTGACCTCAATGGCGTACAGCTTGAAAAACGTCAAGCTCGGCAGCAAGGAATACGGGGAGCTTTTGGAGGAAATACTGTCGGGGATAAATCTCGCAAATCCTCCCGACGTTCTGGACAGCGTTACCGTAGGCGATATTGAGCGCACCAGAAAATCCGCGCCGAAAATAGTATTTATTGCGGGAGTTAACGAGGGAAGTATTCCGAGGGAAAGCAGCCTGCAAAGCGTTTTTTCTTATTTTGAGCGGGAAAAGCTTTGCAATACGGGACTGCCCTTATATGACAGCAATCTTAACCGCTGGTCTAAGGAATACTATTTTGCATACAGGGCAATGAACCTGTACAGCAAAAAGCTTATTCTTACATATGCCGCTCAAAGACCGGACGGAAAGGAAACGAGTCCTGCCGAGATATTAAAGGAAATAAAGGCCGAGAAAATAAACACGGACAGTCTTTCAGAGGATTATTTTTTAAATACCGTTTGCGATGTAAAGAGAGCCATTGCCGACGGTTACGGCAGAACGGAATATACGGACGGTCTTGAAAATGTGCTGAACGAAGCTATTGCGGACAGGGAGGGGACGGAGTTTAAAGCAAAGCTTGCGGACAGCGAAAGGCTTCTGTCAGGTAAAAGAGTATTCGGCTTAAGCCCCGACGCCGCAAGGGAAATTTTGGGTACCTCTTCTTATTCTCCCACAAGGCTTGAAGCGGCTTTCAGCTGTCCGCTTATGTACTTTTTCAAATACGGATTAAAGATACGCGAGCCTGACAGCAGCGATCTTGAAGCACCGAATAATATGGGTACTGCGGTACACGATATTTTAAAGCTCGCTCTTACGGAAAACGGGGATATTGCGGACAAGTCGGAGCGGGAGATCGAGGAGATCGCAGGGGCAGCGGTAAACAAAGCCTTAAGGAAAGCAATAGAAAACGATCCCACCTTTCCCGAGAAAACCGAAGCCGTATATAAGGGGCTTATGGGGCGGATACAAGGTATTTTAAAACAGATATGCCTTGATTTCAAGGCGACGGGATTCAGACCCGCTTACTTTGAGCGTGAGGTAAGCTATACAATAAAAAATCCGGCTTTGCCCGAGGGAGAGATAACCGTTAAGGGAAGCGCGGACAGAATAGATCTGCTTACATTACGCAAAGGGGACGGTTATGAAGGCGGCGGGGAAAATAATGAAGCGAAGCGGCAGACAGCGACCGAGGCCGATTATATAAGGATATGCGATTATAAAAGCTCGGGAAAAAGCTTTACCTTGGACGGTATAGCAAGCGGTAAGAATCTTCAGCCGCTTTTGTATCTTTTCGGCACCTGCGAATCGGACAAGGCTCTTATTCCCGCAATGGTTAATTATTCCGCCGTGGGAGGGGTAAGCTGTCTGAAAACGGAAAATTCCCTGCCGCCCGATCAAAGGTCACTTGCGGAGGAATGGTACAGCAAGCACGGTACGGCGGGCGGAATTATCGCACCCGAAGCAGCGGAACGGATAAATGTGCTTAAATCGGCAATTGCGGCGCAAATCGGGAAAAAAGCCGATAAATATATGAGTGAAAACGATCTTAGCGGGGTGGAGAATTTAAAGGGGCATATTGATGAGGATATTATCGTTCCGAAGATACTTGATATTTTAAACGGCGATATAAACGCTGTGCCGCTGGAGCATGAGGGGTATTTGCCTTGTCCTTTCTGCGGGTTTAAGGCGGTTTGCGGGAATAGGAATTTTAATTTTGTGTCTTCTGAGGGGATGTGGGAGGAGAAGGTTGGGTCCTCAGGCGGCGGAATGCCTTCTTAAAACTGCGGTTTGGATGTGTTTGTTTTGTTTATAACAAGGGGATTGCGTTTTTATCTTAAAACTGCGTTTTATGTGGTGTTTTCTTTTTCTCGGAAGCGAGGTGCAGTTTGCGCTCCCGCGCGGGGCTTAAGGTGACACCAAAGGGGGGCGAAGTCGAAACAAGCTCCGAAAAAGTGATGAATAACAGCTTATATTCTAAAACAAAAAAAGATTAAGTGTTTGCGGAGCTTGTTCCGACACTCTCCCCCCTTAGGTTTCACCTTAAGAATCCTTTCCTTACCCCCCTCTACTGCGTAGTGCTTACATTTTGTTTTTTGCTTCNGAAAAAGNAGTGCGTGAAATGTCACTTAGATAACTTTGCAGNTTGCNNAATGTTGGTNATTTGCANTNNTGNTTTATTCACGNTCGGNNCGCAGGTGTTTTGCTGTTATTTTCTGTTTTCATTTGTAGCGTTGGTGCAATGCTCCCATTGGTTTGTGCAATGTATGATTATGCTTGCCCCCCAATTAGGTTGTGCCGCCCTATCCTGCAAAACTGCTCCTTTTTCGGTGATTGCCCCACAGCGGGGGCGGAGCCAAATTTTCGCCTTTGGCGAAAATTTTGAAACGCTTCGCGTTTCAGCGGNCTATCGCCCGCGGCTCCGCCGCGCCTTGACCGTCGCTCATAGTCTTGCATAATTCAATTCCTTTTTCACGAAATATTTTAAGTCTAAAAAATCAATTCCGCAATTTTCATTTTTAATAAAAGGATCGGTGATAACATTGAACTTTACCGGCGAACAGCAGTCCGCGATAAATTACAGAGAGGCCAAATCCGCTTCCGTTTCCGCCTCGGCGGGAAGCGGAAANACCGCCGTATTGGTAGAGCATATCGCAAATCTCATTTCCGATACCGAAAACAAAGTCCCCGCCGACAGGTTGGCGGCGGTAACCTTTACCGAAAAGGCGGCCGATGAGCTGAAACAAAGGCTTAAGNAAAGAGTTGAGGAGCTGATGAGGGATAAGCCCGACGACGCTTTTTTGAGAGAACAGCTNGTCCGCTTATCCTCAGCCCGCATTTCGACCATAAGCAGCTTTTGCCTGTCCTTGATAAGAGATAATATAAGACTGCTGCCCGATATAGACGAGGGCTTTAAGATTTGCGACGAAACTAAGGCGAAAATACTTTCCGAAAAGGCNGTGGAAANGACCTTTGAAATAATTTACACAAGCTTTCCCGACAGCAAAAAACAAGAAATATCAAAAAGATTGGGCGGGAAAAACGCGGTGACTTTTTCCGTTCGGAAGCTGTTCGGCTTTTTGTCAAATATTCCCGATCCCGATAATTGGAAAAGAGAGCAGGACAGTGTTTTCGGAGCTCCCGAGAAGTACTTTGAAAAATATGTTGATGAATACGTAAAATATATGAGGGAGCGTTTGGAGGAAATTTCCGACTTTTGCGAAGGAGCTGTCGGTTNGCTTCCCGACAGCTCCAAAACCTCCGAAAACTTCAAGAACTATTTTGAATTTCATCGCGATCGCGCAAATTCCGCAAAAGCCGCTGTTCTCGCTTCCGATTACATCAGCGCGTATTCGGAAATAAAAAAAGAATACGGCGGCACAACTCCCGCCGCGAGAGGAAAAGCCTTTGAGGGACTTGGCTTTAAAGAAAAAAGAGAGGAGATCAAGGAGCTATATACGGGCTGCAAAAACGATCTTGCTCTTGCCGCCAATTATATNGAGGACGCCGCGAATATAAAAAAGGCTCTCGATCTGCTTTGGGAAATACAGGAAATGTACAAAGAGGAGTACAGAAAGCTTAAGAAAGCAGAGGGGGTTCTTGATTTTTCCGACCTTGAGCAGAATGCGTTAAAGGCAGTGCGTTTGGGCGGCGGAAAAGGAATGCTTGACTATATAATCGTGGACGAGTTTCAGGACAGCAACGATATACAGTATGAAATTTTCCGAAGCCTTTCAAAAGATGAAAAGAATTTGTATTTTGTGGGAGATGTTAAGCAGTGTATTTACGCTTACCGCAACGCCAACCCCGAAATTTTTGCGGGACTTAAGGGCGATCCCGCCTATGAGGACCTGCGGCTCAACGCAAACTTCCGAAGCGGCGAAAGCGTTNTAAATTACGTCAACAGCCTTTTCGGAAATTCCGATNTGCCCGAAAGCTTTTCGGGAGGAAGCAAGTGGGAAAATATGACGGCGGGACGCGGTATCAAGGCCGATGAGGGTAACAAGACCGAATTTGTTACGGTAAACGTTTTGAAATCGGCCGCAAAAAGCGGNGACGACAAGCAAAAGAACAGAGAGGAAAGGTATGTTGCCGCTCGCATACTTCAAATGATAAAGGACGGCTTTANCGTTCACGATAAAAATAANANGGAAAGAAAGTGCGGCTTCGGAGATTTTGCGGTACTGCTGCGGACAAACGGCGACTGCGTAAGATTCAGAAAGGTTTTCGAGGAATACGGTATTCCCTGCGTTTCCGAGGGTGAAAAGCACTTTACCGACCTTATTGAAACAGAAATCGCTTTGGCCTTGGTCAGCGCGGTGCTTCGTCCNAATAACGACACCGAGACCGCAAAGGCTTTAATGTCGCCCGTGTACGGTTTTACCGCCGAGGATATGGCTAAGCTTAAGCTTTCAAACAAATCGGGGGGAAGCCTGTATTCGGGTATTGCCGGTCTTACCCNNTCCGAGGAAAAACCGCTTTGCGAAAAAGCAAAAAGATTTGAGGCAGATATGAAGNTGTTCAGAAAGACCGCTTCCGGCAGCGTTACCTACGACNTGCTTCGGACAATTTACGAAGAGACNATGCTNCCTCAGATCATGCGTGCCGGGTACAGCGGCAGGGAGAGAGAGGAAAANCTTAAGCTTTTGCTTCACTACGCAAAGAGCAATNCGCGTCCNGCCGACTTTTTGACCTTTATGCGGCATATAGGCAGAAACAAGCTTGAAATGANCCAAGCGACGGTAAAGGAAAAAGAGGAAAGCTCGGTCAAGATTATGACGATACATAAATCGAAGGGCTTGCAGTTCCCTGTTGTGTTTGTGTCGGATATAAACAGAAAGCCCAATGTCACCGATACCTATAAGGATTTTATCTTTGACGTTAAAAAGGGCGCGGGAGTGCTGGTNTGCGATTACGAAAAGGGNATAAGNGCCCAGACCGCCGCNCACCGCGTTCTTGAAGAGGATTANACGGATAAGCTTAGGGGAGAAAGCATGCGGCTTTTTTACGTGGCACTTACAAGAGCGGAGGAAAAGCTTATTATTACCGCTTCAAACAAGGTGTCCGAAAAAAGAGAAGGCAAGGATATTTCTGATAAATCGGAGAAAAGCCCGCCTGATGAAAATTCATACAGCTTTGAAAGCAAAGAAAATTATTTTGCATTTGTTGTTAACGGACTTTCCGCGGCGGGAGAAAATATCAAGGCCGTAAGGATAAAAACCGACGAGGATATTATGTCGGATGATCTTCTTTTTGCGTCCCCGGATTCGGATAATTCGGCGATATTGCCCGATTTTGAAAAAATAAAAAAGAACTTAAGCTTTAAATACCCATACGAAAAAGCCACTTATACTCCCGCAAAATTTACCGCCACCGCTTTGGGTGTTAATCCCGACGAGGGCGGCGGAGAGGACAGCGTTACCACCGCATTTTATATGGGAATGCCCTTGTTTATGAAAGAGGGGAGGCCCTTGAGCGGTAAAGAGCTGGGCGATATTTACCACTGTGTAATGGAGCATACGGACTTTTCGGCAAATTCGGCGGAGGCCGAGCTGGAACGGCTTTTGAAAGAGGGCGTTATTTCCGAGCAGGAGAAAAACGCGGTCAGGGCTTCCGAAATACAGGGCTTTTTGGACAGCGGACTTTGTGAAAGAGCAAGAAGCTCGGGAAAGATCACAAGAGAATTTAAGATACTTACAACCGTTAACGGCACGGGGGCGGAAAATCCCGAAAATGACGACCTGTCTTTTATTCAAGGTATTGCGGATATGTTTTTTGAGGAAAACGACGGTATCGTGCTGGTGGATTACAAGACCAACAAAAACGTGACGGAAGAGAAGCTTATAAACGAATACAAGGGGCAGCTCTCGCTTTATAAGAAGGCGTTGGAGGAAATGCTGGGACGGAAGGTCAAGGAGTGCTTTTTGTACAGCTTCAGCTTGGGTAAAGCAATCGAAGTGGAAACGGAGATTTTAAGTTTCCCCAAAATTTTCTCAGTCGGCGAAATGCCTTTTTAAAACTGCGTTTAATGTGGTGTTCTTTTTGACCTTGAAAAAGGTGCAATTTGCGCTCCCGCGCGGGGCTTAAGGTGACACCAAAGGGGGGCGAAGCCGAAACAAGCTCCGAAAAAGCGATGAATAACAGCTT
>JAAVIF010000030.1 GCA_014799365.1 Oscillospiraceae bacterium | reverse complement strand
CGCTTTCTGCGTCAAAAATGCTCGAAATATTACCATATTTCTCCGCTTTTTTCCTTGAAATCGCCACGCACTTAGCGAAATTGTACAAAATTGCTTAGTTTTCAGATACGCCCTAAAAACCAAAAATAAAAAAATTCAACAACCGAAAGGAAAAATATTATGAGCAGCTATAAATTTGAAACACTTCAGCTCCATGTAGGACAGGAACAGCCCGACCCCGCAACCGACGCGAGAGCGGTACCCATTTATCAGACCACTTCTTATGTATTTAAAAATTCCGCTCACGCGGCGGCGCGATTCGGATTGGCGGACGCGGGAAATATTTACGGCAGATTGACCAATTCAACGCAGGACGTGCTTGAAAAGAGGATAGCGGCTTTAGAGGGCGGCGTTGCGGCGTTGGCACTGGCCTCCGGCGCGGCGGCCATAACCTACGCGATTGAAGCCCTTGCTCCCGACGGAGGACATATCGTTTCACAGAAGACCATATACGGCGGCAGCTATAATTTGCTCGAACACACTCTCCCTCATTACGGAATCACCACCACGTTTGTGGACGCCCATAATCTCACCGAGCTTGAAAACGCCATTCAGGACAACACAAGAGCCGTTTATCTTGAAACACTCGGCAACCCCAACAGCGATATTCCCGATATTGACGCTGTGGCGGAGATAGCGCACAAGCACGGCTTGCCCTTGGTTATCGACAATACGTTCGGAACACCCTATCTTATAAGACCGATTGAGCATGGCGCGGATATTGTGGTACATTCTGCGACAAAGTTTATCGGCGGTCACGGAACCACTCTCGGCGGCATTATCGTTGATTCGGGCAATTTTGACTGGAAAAAGAGCGGAAAATATCCCGCTGTCGCCGACCCCAATCCCAGCTATCACGGCGTATCCTTTGCCGACGCTGTTGGTCCCGCGGCGTTTGTTACATATATAAGAGCGATACTTCTTCGCGATACCGGCGCGGCAATTTCTCCCTTTAACGCGTTCTTGCTTTTGCAGGGCGTGGAAACACTGTCGCTGCGTCTTGAACGCCATGCGGAGAACACAAAGAAGGTGGTTGAGTATCTCTCAAACCACCCGCTGGTAGAGCGCGTAAATCACCCGTCCTTACCCGATCACCCCGATAACGTCTTGTACAAAAAATACTTCCCCAACGGCGGAGCGTCTATATTCACCTTTGATATAAAGGGCGGTCAGGCGGAAGCGCATAAGTTTATTGACAATCTGAAAATCTTTTCTCTCCTTGCCAATGTGGCGGACGTGAAAAGCCTTGTTATCCACCCTGCCACCACGACCCATTCACAGCTTACCGACAAGGAGCTTGAGGAACAGGGGATCAAGCAAAATACAGTTCGCCTTTCTATCGGCACGGAGCATATAGACGATATAATTGCGGATTTGGAGAACGGATTTAACGCTGTAAAGCAGAATTAAATTATATTATAAAAAACAAAAAAGCGGTTTTGCCGCTTTTTTTGTTTTTTTCAATTCTCGATCATCACCGCGTCGGGATCAATTTCACCCTCATCATAAGCTTTAATATCTATCAAGCTTCCGTTTCCGTCTTTATCGGGCTTGCTGAAATCGCGGACTGTGTAAATATCCACCGTACCTTCTCCGTTCAAAGTGCGCATGCTTCCGCTGAATTTGCCGCTTGTCAGGGATTCGCCGTTGGAGGTTAGAATATCTCGGAAAAAGCGTACCTTTTCTCCATTAAAATACCACTGATCCGCCTTTTGGTCATAGGTCACGCCGAAGGGCCCGTACTCCTCGGCAAGCCTTGTGTTTACCTTTAAAAGCTCCTCATCGCTTAAGGGTGAATTGTAAGCGGTTTGAACGACCGAATTTGAATTATCACCGGCTATTGCGTTTTCATTGACGGCCGAAACAGCGTTATTAAAGTCAGAGTCTGTTTCAACCGCTATTGAGTCGTCGGAAGCGGTTATAAGATCGTCGCTGTCGGAATTAACGGCGATTGAATCGTCATTGGCGATTGCAATATGCGTAACCTCTTTATCGGTTAATATAGCGTCTATATCACGGGCGGCAAACTCCTCTTCCGAAAAATCCTTTAAGCCGATAAGCTTTCCGCTTGGGTCAAATGAGCCGTCGGGATTTCGCTCAAGCTCGCTGAAGTCGCGGACGGCGTATACGTCGACAACGCCTTCTTCATTGATATAATCCCACCCCGCCTGATTTCCGTCCTCGTCTATGGGGTAGTAATCCTCGAACCAGCGCACCTTCTTACCGTTATAGTAAAGACCTTCTTTCTCGCCTTTATCGACCAGACCGAATTGCTCGTATATTTTGTAATGTTCGCGGCCGGCGGTGTTGTCTTTGTCTTTGATGTCGGTTTCGTCCGTCTGTTCCTGCGCAATGGTGCTTGTTTCTGCGTTCGGATTCATTTTTACCCTCATATTAATGGTAAGAGGCTCGAATACCGTTTTTTCGCCGTTGTATTCCTTCTTTGCCAAATACAGCATTTGGTTTTCAAGGGAGTGATCCTTGTCTATTCTCAAATCGTACTCTCCGTACTTTGTTACGTAGTAAAAATCTCCGTATGCGTAGTCTATCACCACAACATCTTCCACCGGAATAGGTTCTTCGTCTGTCGACATGCTGTAGTTTGCGCTTATGGAAGAGCATATCTCACGCTTGCCGTCGCCGTTTATATCGGCAAGCCACAAGTCACGGACAGGATAGCCTTGATAAAGAGTAGATTCCGCGCCGCCCTCTACAGCTTTTACATTATTCGCACTCCAAATGAAATACACTCCCGGAAATTCCGCCATTTCAAATTCAAGGGTTTCAGAGAAGGGTTTGTCATTGTACTCTACAATATTGCTGATATATGGCTTAAAGTCGCTTAAATGTCTTTCAACAACGATCTGATGGATATTTTGCTTGTAGTCCTCTTGATCATACACTCCGAGATTATTGTTCGCAAGCGGAAAAATCTTTTGCTCAAGGTCTGCCAGTACAAGTCCGCTGCAACGATAACGCCCGTCCGTGTCGCCTGCGGCGCGGTAAGTATCGGTGTCTTCGTTCTTTATAAGGAAGTAAAACCACATATCCCCCTTAAGCATAGGGGTAAGTCCGCTATAAGTCAAAAGCTCGTCACCGTAAACGGCATAGGANTGAGAAATTATTATCTCGTCGCCCTCTTTNACNGTATTATTGCCTTTGATTATTTTGTCNATTCTGAANTTGTTGTAGGATTGTGTATTNCGGGAAGGNTCAAAAATGTCNGTTAAAANAGNGGGNTCAAAGGTTTGATGCGCNTCGTCCGTAAAGGTTCCGCAAACCACCANGTCGCTCCTTCTCTCCAATGTGTCATAAAGGTNAAANGTCTCTCTGTCGAATAATTGNAATCCCAATCTTTCAACCGTCAGCTCGGAGAAATCCCCCTGATAAACGTATTTTGCGTCCTCGGGGTAACTGATGCTGTTTAAAGCTATATTCGTCGTATCGTTTGCGGAATCCTGCTGCGAGGGGAGAGTGATATTTCCGTTTCTTAACATCACCGCTCCCGCCGAAGCCGCGATCACTACCGCCATTGCCGCGCATGCCGCCCTCCANGGGAATTTTTTCTTTGTAATTGTGATATGCAGCGGCTGNGCGTATTCNTCTTCAATTTGCTCTTGCNTTATTTGCGCCGCCTTTGCCTTATAGANCAACTCNTCGTCTATATCGGTCAACGCTTCAAATAAATCCTCGGATTTCATGTGTTATCATTCCTTTCCTGTTAAAGTGAATATCCCGCTTTTTCCAAATGCTGCTTAAGCTTTTTTCTTACTCGGTTCAAAATAACCGACACGTTGTTTTCGGTAATTCCGAACTGCGCCGCAATATCATTAACGCTGTCGCAGTACCAGTAACGGCAGATGAAAATATTCCTTTTTTGACTTGGCAGACCGCGCANAAATCCGTTTATTTCCGCAATAAGCTCNTTTCGCTCCTGCTCCTGNTCAAAATCGGAGCTTTCCGAGACAATTTCGGACAGCTCGTCAANGACCGCCGCGGTTTGNCCTCCGCCTCTTTTTTCCGTAAGCTGCTTTCGGCGAATATTTATTGCGAAATTTCGGGTTATTTTCCCCAAAAAGGTTGACAGCATTTCGGGCCGGTATGGAGGTATAAGCTCCCACGCCTTCATAAGCGTATCGTTTATACATTCTTCCGCGTCCTGCCGTGATACTAAAATATTGCCCGCGATCTTCATGCAGTAGCTTTTGTACTTTTCCGAAGCCGCCGAGATCGCGGTTTCGTTTCGCCGCAGAAAAAGCTCTACTATTTCCTTGTCTTCCATTATAAAAATCCCTTACTAATTAGTCGTTTGTAATCGGACAGCCGCAAACGTTATCAACTTATACCGGTACCTTTTTAAACNGNNATAATACTCACAGTTTAAAATTTAATATGTATAATTATAATCCGTTTCCCGGGAGCGGCTTTGCCCTTTCATCTGTATACACAAAATCCGTCGGAAAATCTTACACTTTTTTAAAANTTTTTTATTGACAAAAAGGGGCTGTAAAAAAAACACAGTCCCTTTTTACTTTCAAAAATTTGCTTTTGGGTTAAATCGCGTCTTTAAGGCTCTGTACAAACTCTCCCGCTTCTTTGACAGCTTCCTTGCCNGATTTTTCGAACAGCCTTACTATTGCCGAGCCTACTATAACGCCGTCGCAGTAGCCCGACATTTTTTTTGCCTGTTCGGGATTTGATATTCCGAAGCCCACCGCGCAGGGGCAGGAGGCGTATTTGTTTATGGTGCCGAAAAACTCGTCAAAGTTTGTGGAAAAGCTGCTGCGNACGCCTGTAACTCCTGTTGAGGAAACGCAGTACAAAAAACCCTTGCTGTTTGAAGCGATCTCTTTTATTCTGTCGTGAGAGGTGGGGGCGACTAAGTTTATGTTTATTATACCGTATTTTTCCGCAAAGTCGTAAATTTCGTCCCTTTCCTCATAAGGCATGTCGGGTACTATAACACCGTCGATTCCGCATTCGCTGCAAGCCTTGAAAAATCTGTCCGTGCCGTAAACAAAGATAGTGTTTATGTACATCATCAAAAGCAAGGGCTTGTCGCAGCTTTTTCTGATATTTTTTACACATTCGAATATTTTGTCAAGGTTAACGCCGCNCTGCAAGGCNCTTAAGGAAGCCTTCTGTATAGTTACGCCTTCCGCTACGGGGTCGGAGAAGGGAACGCCCAACTCGATAATATCCGCGCCCTTGTCAAACATTTCAAGAGCGGCTTTTTCCGTTGTTTCTATGTCGGGGTCTCCCGAGGTGATAAAGGTGATCAAAGCCTTTTTATTTTCGGCTTTGAGCTGCTCAAAGCATTTTTCTATTCTGTTCATAAAGTTCTCCTTTTTAATTNTCCACCTGCACTCCNCGGTATCTNGCCACNGAGTAAACGTCTTTATCTCCTCTGCCGGAAATGTTCACTACCATTATCTGATCCTTTCCCATGGTTGGAGCGATTTTCAGAGCTACGGAAAGAGCGTGTGAGGATTCAATAGCGGGAATGATTCCTTCNATTCTCGACAGATACTCAAAGGCGCAGACAGCTTCCTCGTCGGTAACGCTTATATATTCGGCTCTGCCTGTTTTCCACAAATGGGCGTGCTCAGGGCCTATTCCGGGATAGTCAAGTCCCGCGGAAATGGAGTAAACGGGGGCTATCTGACCGAATTTATCCTGTAAAAACATTGATTTCATGCCGTGGAAAATACCCGTTGAGCCTCTTGCGATNGTNGCGGCTGTCTCTTCCGTTTCAACGCCCCGTCCCGCCGCTTCCGCGCCGATAAGCCGTACCGATTTATCGGGAATAAAATCGCAGAACGCGCCCATAGCGTTTGAGCCGCCGCCTACACAGGCTATCACGCAGTCGGGAAGCTTGCCCTCTTTTTCCTGAAGCTGTCGGCGTATCTCCTTGCTGATAACGCTTTGAAAATCCCTTACCATAGCGGGGTAAGGGTGAGGNCCCATTACCGAGCCTATGCAGTAGAAGGTGTTTTCGACGTTGGTCGCCCAATCGCGGAAGGCCTCGTTGATAGCGTCCTTTAATGTAGCCGTTCCCGAATCCACNGGTACTACCTCCGCGCCCAAAAGCCGCATACGGTACACGTTAAGAGACTGTCTTTCCACGTCGGTGCTGCCCATATATACGCAGCATTCCAATCCGAACAGCGCACAGGCGGTGGCAGTGGCTACGCCGTGCTGTCCCGCGCCCGTTTCCGCGATAATTCTCTTTTTTCCCATTTTTTTAGCCAGCAGTATCTGACCCAAAACGTTGTTGATCTTATGTGAACCCGTGTGGTTCAAATCCTCGCGCTTAAGATAAATTTTACAGCCGCCAAGGTCCTTTGTCATCTTTTCGGCGTAATACAGCATAGAGGGTCTGTCCGCGTAATTTTTGTACAATTCCGTTAACTCCGCCTGAAATTCGNGGTCNTTTTTGTATTTTTCGTAGGCTTCCTCCAATTCGTGTACGGCGTTCATTACCGTTTCGGGGATAAACTGTCCGCCGTATTCTCCGTATCTTCCTGCTTTTTCCATTTTTGCTTCCTTTCTTCTTATACTAATATCCGTTTGGACAGTAGATAAAATCTACTGTCCAAATCCTTCGGCTTTGCCGAAGGACCGCCAAGGGCGGCGGATATGTACGTTCAATACAATATCTGAGGGAGCT
>JAAVIF010000029.1 GCA_014799365.1 Oscillospiraceae bacterium | reverse complement strand
GCTTTGAAAATCAGCCTTGCGATTGACTAACAGGAGGAAATTTTATGCAACTTACATTAAAAATTTATGAGGGCAAAAAAGTAGTAAAGGAATACAAAGCTGAAACGATTGATTTTAGTTTCGGTGTTGTAGAAGATGTT
Source organism: Oscillospiraceae bacterium (assembly GCA_014799365.1). Taxonomy (GTDB): domain Bacteria; phylum Bacillota; class Clostridia; order Oscillospirales; family Ruminococcaceae; genus Ruminiclostridium_E. The sequence continues at coordinate 8,343 of JAAVIF010000029.1, read as the reverse complement.
TTAGATATACTCGACTTTGATGGTATGAAAAAAGGCGATAATAAAGAAATTGCAACTATGATTGTTAAGGCTTCTAAGCAGCTAAAGCCATTCCTGAAAGACCTATTTGACGGTGTAACTGACGAAGAAATCAGACATACAAGAATACAGAATTTAATCGAAGTTTTCCGAGGGCTATTTCACTATGCAACACAAGAAATGAACGCTTTAACGGGTGATGAAAAAAACTAACTTCGGTGGGGCAACCCACCAAAGATTTATACGCACTGCTATTTGACATAAACATAAATCTGTGTGATAGATTCCCATCACTCGACCCATTCAAAGTACGTTCACAGCGATTTCATGACATTATGTTGATTTTTAGACGATTGACAGAACAAGTGCAACAGGAAGAAAAAGCGAAACCCAAAAAATCTGGAGCAAAGAAAACGCAAAAAGGCATTATCATGCGACCAGCTCAAAACGACGATTGGTATTAAAAAGGTGATATTTTGGCAGAAGAAAATTATACTAGTAAGTTTAAAGTTGATATTAGTGACCTGAAAAAAGGCATTACAGAAGCGAACAGAACCATAAAAACAGCAACAGCAGAGTTTAAAAATGCCACTGCTGGCATGGATGGCTGGGCAGACAGTGCAGATGGCTTAACAGCAAAAATCAAGCAACAGGAAACTATTGTTGAATCAGAAAAAAAGAAACTGGAGCTGTTAAAGGAACAGCTTGCCAGACTGAACCAGAACCAAGAAGATGGTAAAAAAATCATTTCTGAGCTTACACAGAAATATGAATCTGCTTGCCAAACATACGGAAAAACCAGTGATGAAGCGAAAGCATATGAAAAACAGCTTACAGAAGCGGAAGCAGCACAGGAACGAAACACCAAAGCAGCAGAGGCACTTGAACTGAAAATCATCAATCAGGACACGGCTGTTAAAAATGCTGAAGCACAGGTTAGCAAATACCAGTCTGCACTGGAAAGCTTACAAAACCACACAGAAACACTGACAGAAAAAGTGCAAAGACAGCAGACAGAGCTTGATGACCTGAAACAGAAATATGCCAATGTCGCTGCTGAACAGGGAAAAGAAAGTGAAGAAGCAAAAGAGCTTGCTAACAAAATTTCTGAACTCTCTGGGGAGCTGAAAGAAAACCGCACTAAGCTAAGCGAAGCAGAAAATGCAGCAGATGATTTTGATGAATCACTAGAAGATGTTGGCGATAGTGCTGATGAAACCACAAGCGGCGGATTAAGTGCCTTTGGCAAGGCTTTGGAAAATCTAGCAGCAAAAGCATTAACTTTAGTCATTGATAAGTTAAAAGAAATGGTTGTGCAGACTGGACAAGTCGGCATGGAGTTTGATTCTGCTATGTCACAAGTTGCAGGGACATTTGGATATACGACAAAACAACTATCTTTTGATGCAACTAATCAGGCAAAATCAATGCAGGAACTGCGAGATTTTTCTAAAGAAATCGCAACAACAACCAAATTTTCAGCGACAGAAGTAGCTGAGGGCATGAATTACGCTGCTATGGCTAGTTGGAAATCAGAAGAAATTTTAGAGGGTTATAAAGGCATTGTAGATTTAGCAGCAGCATCTAACACAGAACTTGCAACAACGTCCGACATTTTGACTGATGCACTATCTGCAATGGGAGATGGAGCAGAAGAAGCAAGTCATTATGCTGATGTTATGGCAGCTACTTGTAGCAACGCAAATACCAACGTGGAGCTGATGGGGGAAAGCTTAAAAGAATCTGCAACAATCGCTGGTGCAATGGATGCGAGCATTGAAGACCTGTCAATCGGAATAGGATTGATGGCAAACGCAGGTATCAAAGGCTCGCAGGCTGGAAATCAGTTGAAAAATTCTATTGTAAACCTAGTAAAACCTACAAAAGCCCAAACAGCAGCAATGGAAGAACTGGGATTGATGACAACCGAAACGGTCACTACAATAGACCAAGCTGAAATTGACAAAGCTATGTCAAAAGTTGCAGACAAGACGGCGGATTTAGAAAAAAAGCAGATTGCCTACAACACGGCTCTTGAAACATATAGCAGTGATTCTCCTAAAGTACAGAAAGCTATGGGCAGCGTGGAAACAGCACAAATTAATCTAAATGATGCTATTTCTAAGTATGGTGAAGATTCTTCGGAAGCCCAAAAAGCAGCAGTAAAGCTAGAACAGGCACAAAACAATTTAAATTCTGTTATGTCGCAATGCGGTGAAAATTCTCCCCAAATTCAAAAAGCATTGATTGACTTAGAAACTGCTGAAAGGCATTTAGAAGAGGCTCAAAAAGATTTAACAACCACCCAACAAGGAACAATTGAAACTGTCAGCACAGGGCAAAGTGCCTTTGCTAATGCTGATGGCAGTATGAAGTCCTTGGGTGAAATCATGAATATTTTGCGTGAAAATTTAAAAGCCGTCAACGTTGAATTGGTTGATAGCGAGGGGGAACTTCGTGACTATGATGACATTATTTCTGAACTAGAGCAATCAGAAGAAGGACTGGCACAAGCAGAACAGCTAAAAAATGCAGGAATTATCTTCGGTAAGCAAAACATTGCTGGAATGCTAGCTATCATCAATGCATCAGAAGAAGATTATAACAAGCTAACAGAAGCTATATACAACTCTGATGGTGCTGCAAAAAGCATGTCCGAAACCATGATTGACAATCTGGGCGGAGATTTGACAATTTTACAAAGTAAATTACAAGCCATTCAAATTGAAATCTATGAGAAATTTGAACCAGCACTCAGAAAAATTGCCGAAAAAGTTGGCGAAGTCATGGACACGATTCTTGAAAAAATTGATGTCGTTTATCCAGTGATTGAAAATGCAGTGAATTGGGTTGTAGACCATGGTGCAGAACTTATGGCTACAATTGCAGGCGTAGCGACTGCTGTTGGTACGTTCATGCTAATCATCAATAAGCAAGCCATTATTACAGCTTTTACAACAGGGCTTAGCACTATTACAAAGGCTTTTGGGCTTCTTAATACGACAATGTTAGCCAATCCAGTGGGACTAATTGTGGCAGCAATCGCAGGACTTGTAGCAGCTTTTGTTGTCCTATGGAACAAAAGCGATAAATTTCGCAATTTCTGGATTAATTTGTGGGAATCCATTAAGTCGGCTTTTTCAGGATTCATAGATTCTATCATAATTGGCTGGGAAACGATAGCAAGTTTCTTCTCAGATGCATGGGATGACTTTAAAGTTGGCTGGAGCAGTATAATTGACTCTGTTAAAAAAATTTGGAACGATTTCACGGATTCTATCAAAGTCGGCTGGGATAGCATCAAAAACGGAGCTGTCAAGACGTGGGACGGCATAAAAAACACTTTCGCACACGTTGCGGACTGGTTTCATGATAAATTTTCTACTGCGTGGCAAAAAGTAAAAGATATTTTTTCTGCTGGTGGTGAAGTCTTTGCAGGTATCAAAGATGGCATTCTTTCAGCGTTCAAAAACGTTGTAAATGGCTTGATTAGAGGAATTAACACCATTATTGCGATTCCATTTAATGCTATTAATGATACACTTGATAGAATTTCAACCATAGACATTGGTGGATTCAGACCGTTTGAAAATTTGGTTTCCAGATTTACAGTGCCAGAAATTCCGCAACTTGCAAAAGGTGGTATTGTTAGCAAGCCAACAATTGCACAAATTGGTGAAGCTGGCACAGAAGCAATCATTCCATTGGAACGTAACAAAGCAGGATTGCAAATGCTTTCAAAGCTATTAGCAGAAGAAATGCAAAGGAATATTGCAATTTCAGCCAATTCTTATGCAAATGCAGGCACAAATGTTATTAACAACAATTATAGTTTCACACAGCATAACACAAGCCCTAAAGCCCTGTCACGTTCTGAAATCTATCGCCAAACTAAAAATTTAATCCGTTCTGTCAAGAGAGGATAAACATGTTTACACTGAAAATTGAAAACACAAAAGGCGAAATTTTCGAGCTAACCAACGATGAAACAAACTATGCTGTGATTGGCATTAGTGGCTTAACACGTCCTGATACAACTGTGAATACTTCTTCTGGTGTATCTGATGGCGAATATTACAACTCCTCTAGAGTAGGCATGCGAAATATTGTAATTGATGTTTTGTTGCGTGGTGATATTGAAACAAATCGCCAACGGCTTTATAAGATTTTTCCATTGAAAACGGCTTGTACAGTATATTTTAAAAATTATAACCGTGATGTAAAAATAAAAGGCTATGTTGAAGTTTTAGACGGTGATTTGTTCGTAGAACAGGAACAAATACAAATTTCTATTATTTGTCCGCAACCGTATTTTGAAAGCTTGAAAACGCTATATATGGAGCTGTCAAAAATTATGCGGTTGCTTGAATTTCCGTTTTGCATTACAGAGCCAATACCTTTTTCAGAGAAAAGAAATTTACCTTTATGTAGTATTTTAAATAATGGCGACACTACATGTGGTGTCATTCTAACAATTTCAATTTCTGGAGAAGTTTCAGATTTGAAAATCTATAATACAGCAACACAGCAGTTTTTCGGATTAAATTACACATTTCAAGAAAATGACCAAATCACACTAAATACGCAATCTGGACAAAAAAATATTTCTCTGATTCGTGACGGAGAAACAATTAATTTATTAAGTTCTATGCAAGCTGGTTCTTCATGGATTCAGCTTGCTACTGGAATTAATAATTTTACTTTCACGGCTGATGGAGCTGATTTTGTAAAAATTATCTTTGCTACTGTAGAACTATATGGGGGTGTCTAGCCTGATTTTATATGTTTGGAAATTTGACGGCGAAAAATATCAGAAAACAGCCATCATTGATGATGCAACTTCTGTTATCTGGGTGAGAAGATTCCAGAACGCTGGCGAGTTTGAAATTTATATCCGTGCAACCAAAGAATTATTTAAATTATTCACACAAAAGGAATTACTAATTACAAGGCATGATATTCCAGAAAGTGCTATGATTCCAGAGAGAATAGAATTAACAACCGATTCAGAAAATGGCAATTATTTAATTATTTCTGGAAAATCTGCTGAAAGCATTCTCGGCAGAAGAATTGTTCAAAAAATGGCGACTTATAGTGGAACAGTAGAAGTGTGTATACGATATTTCGTTGGGATATGCTTAACAATACCCCACAATGGAAGTCGCCGTAGAATAAAACAGATAGAATTTACTGATTTGCACAATTATCCAGAAACAATCAGTAAACAAATCACAGGTGGAAATCTATTGGAAGCTATTTCTGATATTTGTGCAACTTACGGCTATGGATTTAAACTGATGTTTACAGGAGAAAAATTTATTTTTGATGTTTATAAGGGCATTGACAGAAGCTTACATCAATCCGAAAACAAATTTGTAATTTTCTCACCAGAGTTTGATAATATCGGCGAAACAAGCTATATCTATGATAAATCAGAGTACTACAATTCTGTTACAATTGCTGGCGAGGGTGAGGGCAAGGACAGAAAAATTTACACGGTGTGGAACAGCAGTAGCATTGAAGAAGTAAGTGGTCTTTCTCTACGTGAAGTCTGGGTTGATGCAAGGAACACATCATCTAATACAGAAGATGAAGAACTAAGCAATGAAGAATATGAAAAAATATTAAGACAACAAGCAAAAGAAGAACTAGAACAGCACAAAGTAACTGTAGAATTTAGTGGCGAGATTTTGGACACAGGGTTATATAAGTTTGGCGAAGATTACGGGCTTGGTGACACAGTTTCTATTGTCAACGAATTTGGAATTTCTGGCACAGCAATCGTAACAGAAATTGCCGAAGTTGAAGATGAAATGGGGTATAAACTTACACCAACTTTCTCAGACTGGAGGCTTGACCAATGATAACATATGGTTTTTTTGACAGTGTTGATGGTGACAGAAAATATAATGCTGATGATATTTCTAATTTCTTTTTGAAATTAATTTCTGATGGGGTATTTGCAACTCCTGCTGATGCAATGCAGGTACAAGAAGTTTCTGGTATGACGGTGAAAGTTTCAGCAGGTTGGGGCTTCATCAAGTGCAAGTGGATAAATAACGACAGCGATTTATATTTAACACTTGACGAACCAGATATTGTTCTTGACCGTAAAGATAGAATCGTTATGCGACTAAACAAAGATACCAGACTAATTGAAATTGCAGTCAAAAAGGGTACTCCAGCGGAAACTGCNTATACAGCTCCACCAGAGCTACAACGTGATGAAAGTATATGGGAACTTTCCCTTGCCTATATCAANNTAGAACCAGAAGCTAAAACTAGGGGCATTCGACAAATGGACATTGGTGACGAACGCTCTTATGAACACTTATGTGGCTGGGTAACAGGACTAATTCAGCAGATAGATACAACAAATCTGTTTACACAGTATGACAATGCTTTTTGGAGTTTCTTTCATGCTATAAAAGAAACTTTTGTACCAAATGCAACACTTGTTAGACAACTATCCACAAGCTACATCACAACAGCAGAGAAAGAAATTACAATCTCAATAAAAAATGAAGAATATAATCCATATTTGGACACATTGAATGTTTATGTAAATGGCATGAAATTAATACCAAATATTGATTTTACTATTAATATCTCACAAGATGGATTTCACTCCATTACACTAACAAAAGCACTTGATGTGGTTGGAACACATGTAGAATTTGAGATTTTGAAAAGTGTTTATGCTGAAAACGTTGCAACAACTATGACAGAACTAGTACGGTTGCAGCAAGAAGTTTCAGAATTGGAAGAAAAAAAATTAGATGAATCAGATGCATTTTTACCTTACACGTATCCTGATATTATTGGAAATTTCACAGTAGATACAGAAGTTGCTACATGGATTCAAGATTTTTCTGCTGGTGTTGGTTCTGGAAATTATACCAATGATAAAAATGGTTGGTCACAATTTGCAGAAGAAAATGGATTAAACAGTAGTGTTTTTCCAGATGTGAATGGTGATGGCATCGTAGATGCAGAAGATGCAACATTAATTTCCGAGTTTTCTTCAGAAGTCGGAGCAGGAAACTATTCCGATTGCAAAGCAGGCTGGAATAAATATATGTTCAAAAATACATTATGCAATTTACAAGAATCCTTAGATAAAATTTCAGCACGACTAGCCATTTTAGAAAAGTCATTTGCTCCAATTGTCCAACTTACGCAAGAAGAATATGACGCTTTGGAAGATGAAGAAAAGGACGAAAAAACAATTTACATTATTAAAACATAGGAGTGATGAAATGGAAAAGCTGATAAAAGAGTATGAGGAACTGTATCGGGCTATTGTTCGTAGAATCTATGAATTAAAAAAGAAATACAAAACAGAACTTCTTATGACCAAAGAACGAGAACGCTTAAAAGCAAGAATTGATATTTTGGAAGAAGAACGCTTTGAACTTGTACAGAATTTGCACGACATGCGGACAAGATTTTCATAGATAGGAGTAAAAAATATGCTAAAATATTTAATCATGGTTGCTATTGTTGTTGGTCTGGCTGTATCAGATTGGCTGACTGGCAACATCAAAGCACATATCCATAATGATTATAAATCTTCGGTGATGAGGACTGGACTTTGGCACAAGGCGAGTGAATTTTTAATCATGACAACTGCGTGTGGTTTTGAATTTGGCATTGAAAAACTAAGCCAGTATTATCAAAATTCAGAAATCGGTAAGATTACTGGACTAATTACAGCAGGGTTCATTTTTGTTTATATCGTTTTTATGGAAATTATTAGTATTTTTGAAAATTACGCTGAAATTAACCCACAAGCAGAATGGGCAGTTAAGTTTATCAAAAGATTGAGAAATTTTAATAAATCGGATGATTAACAACTATAGGAGCTTTTTTATGGAAGATAAAAAGTATTTAGATGATGTCGGAACGCAAGCTTTGATTGATGAGCTTAAATCCAGACTTGAAAAAAAACAAAACACTATGACTAGTGAAGAAATTGATAAGAAAGCTGCTGAAACTATGGCAAAAATGCTTGTTAATTCTTCAATAAATTTTTCAGAATTAAAGGGTGTTGTTGACGAAATTAATGAAGAATTTGGAACAGAAACAGCAATGTTTTGGGCTAAAACGAGTCTTGGTTTATTACCAGAGCTTAATATCGTCTGTCTCACACAAGAAGAATATGATGCGTTAGATGATGATAAAAAGCCTGAAAAATATGAAATTATTGAATAAAAAAGGAGTAAAGAAAAATGACTATTGCAGAAAAAATTTTTAGTAAACTTATTTCATTTGGAATGACTGTAGCAGGAGCTTCAGGACTAATGGGAAATTTAGAAGCAGAAT